>JANOTW010000998.1:0-3524 GCA_031416575.1 Ferruginibacter sp. | reverse complement strand
GCCTTAGGGGCGAAGAAACCTATGTTTACACACATTTTGAAAGGCCCCTCGTATCGCTCTATATTCCCTGGATAGGCGCTGCGGACCTGTCGCTTAATAAAACCAATAATGCCTACCATAAAGACTCTTTGTACCGGAGCGATTACAATTATAGTTACTTCAATGCGGATGGCTGGCTTGGTTATAACTTCGGAAGTAAAAAATTGCTTTCGGACAATGTAACAAATAGGCTTCGGAAATTTATCGCTATCCGTGGGCTGCACCTTCGATTCAACCAGACACCACAGATTACCCAACTCCCCTTTGATTACCGCTATGCGGATATTTCCGGGGTTTTACTTTCGTTCAGTGTTTTTAAACAAAACTTTTACCGCACTAATTTTATTTACGGTTTTGGAAGAAATGAAGATGTTTCCGAAGGATTCAATGCTTCGGTAATTACAGGATGGACCAATAAGGATTACCGGGCCAGGCCCTATTATGGCATTGATGCCCAGCGCAACCATTTTAACAAGAAAGGGTTTTATAGTTCATACACATTCAAATTCGGGAGTTATTCATATAAAAATAAATGGGAAGATGTTGACCTGCTGTTGGGTGTAGATCATTTTACCAAATTAAAAAAAATGGGAGGTAAATGGCATAACCGTAATTTTTATGGCGCTTCCTTTACCAAACAGATGCGGCCTGTTTTGAACCAGCCATTATTTTTACGTAGTATGTTTGGCCTCCCCTACTATCATAACGATACCATCAAGGCGGGTTTCAGGGGCACTGCAAGAGGAGAAGCTGTTTTTTTTAATATGAATAAATTCTGGGGTTTCAGACTGGCGCCTTTTATATTTGGCGATATGAGCCTGGTAACACCCATCAACCAATCTTTCAGCAAAAGCGAATTGTATAGCGCATGGGGTGCAGGTGTGCGTACACGCAACGAAAATCTTATTTTTGGCACCATTGAATTAAGAGCCTACATTTTCCCCCGCCCTATTGATGTAATGAAGGGCTACAAGGTAGAATTGAGTACCAGCTTACGGTTTAAATACAATAGCAACTTTATCCGCAAGCCCGATTTTGTAGTGCCTAACTGAGTAAAAAAAGTACTGAAAAAATGATTTTTATCATTAATAAACCATTATTTTGCAAACGAAAATAGCCCTCCGGTAGAAACCGGAGGACTTTAACGATTGCTTGCTATATGAAATTCTTATTTTAACTTTTTACTGAAATCCTCAGTGTACATTTCTGCACAATATGTGTGTGTAACCCTAACGATTGATTGCTTTTTTAACGATTGCCTGCTTTATGGATTAATTGCACACCTTACTTATACAAAAGTAAGATGTGCTTTAATACCCTCATATTCAACTTATGAGTGTTTTTATCATGCTAAAAGTTGGTTTTTATAAGCGAGATCCACTTCAGCGCTACGTTATAGAAAAACATATTAATGATGCCCACCCGATTTACAGATACATTATTTCAACTTATTAAAACTCTTGAAAAGGCGGAAAAAAGAAATTTCAAGCTTTTTATCAAAAGAAGTTCAGGTAATGAGAACTTGAAAATCATTGAATTATTTGATGCCCTTGATAAACTGAATGATTATGATGAAGGAGTTTTACTCAAAAGGCTTTCTTCCATCAGGAAACCCCAGTTATCCAATACAAAAGTTCATCTTTATAAACAACTACTTGCCAGCCTTCGAATATTAAAAAGTACCGGCAGTATTGATATGCAGTTGAATGAACAACTCGATCACGCCCGTATTCTTTATAATAAGGGATTGTATTTGCAGAGCCTTAAAATATTGGAGAAATTAAAAGAAACAGCGAGGCACCATAATAAATTCAATTTTTTAACGCAGGTAATATCCTGGGAAAAAAAAATTGAAACCTTACACATTACAAGGAGTATGCAGGATAGGGGGGAGCAATTATCCGCGGAAGCCGTAGAAGTAAACGCAAGGGTGGATATGGTAGCCAAACTGTCGAACCTGGCCATGCGGTTGTATAGTTGGTATATAAAAAACGGGCATGCACGAAATGAAAAGGATGAAACCAGTGTAATAAATTTTTTAAAGAATAATCTTCCCGAAAAAGCAGACGGGCAAACAGGCTTTTATGAAAGGCTGTATTTGTATCAAAGCTACTGCTGGTACGCATTTATCCGCCAGGATTTCCTGATGTATTATCGGTACGCTCAAAAGTGGATTGATATATTTCATGAACAGCCTTTAATGATACAGGTAGAGACCGGCTACTATATTAAAGGGCTTCATAATTTGCTAAATGCTCATTTTGATTTAAGAAATTACCAGAAGTTCGAGATTGATCTGCAGCTATTCATAAAATTTTCCAAAACGCCTTTAGCCAACCAGCATGATAATCACCGCATACAAACTTTTGTTTACATCAGCAGCGCTAAAATAAATCAACATTTTATGCTGGGCACATTTGCCGCAGGGTTGAAAGATGTACCCATGATGGAGGAGAAACTAACGGAATACGCCCTTTACATTGATAACCACAGGCTATTGGTATTCAACTACAAAATAGCGTCCCTTTATTTTGGCAACGGCAATTTTGATATATCCATTGATTACCTGCAAAAGATCATTAATGGCAATGAGGATATGCGCAACGATCTGCAATGCTACGCCAGGTTAATGCACCTGATGGCACATTATGAATTGAGGAATTTCGAGATCATTGATTCGCTCATACGGTCCGTATATCGTTTTATGGCAAAGATGGAGAACCTCACCATTGTAGAGGAGGAGATGTTTAAGTTTTTACGAAACTCGTTTCATGTACACCGCCAAAAGCTAAAACCTGAACTGCAAAAGCTACTGGTAAGTATAAAAAAACTGGAGAAGAACCGTTTTCAAACCCGTTCTTTCGCATATCTCGATATCATATCATGGGTGGAAAGTAAAGTGTTGGAAAAACCAATGAGCCTCATCATCAAAGAAAAATACGAACAGCAAAAAAAAAGGAATTATTAACGGTAAGGCATTCCTTGTAAAACCTATCTTCCCGATACGCTACTTCAACGCTTTTTCGCGGCCATTATACTTCTACAAAAGTTCATGCATTTATAGCACGTGGTTTCATCACGCTACACCTGTCGCCGGCAGATGCCCGCATGCGTATCTGGACTGTCTATCCCGATAGAGAAGCGTATCGGGAACCTTCTATACAACCATACTTTTTTGTCCGGGCTAAGAAGCTATGTGGAGCATCGTTGCATCGCCCTCTTGTACTGCATACCATTGGGGAACTTTAATTGCGTTATTTGTAAAAAAACATCAGCCGGCATCCATCGGAAACTTTGTTTTTACGAATTAAGGTATGCTGATACAACATGTAAAAAATCAGACATCAAAAAATCAGGCATCAGACATCACTTAACACTTTCTTTTATATTGTATCCCAACGTGCCTTTCAATCTTTTAAAAAAGCCCTGCCTTTTTTTTATTGAAATAAAATCTTTTTCATACGCTTTTTGAATATCAATTACAG
>JANOTW010000997.1:0-1591 GCA_031416575.1 Ferruginibacter sp. | reverse complement strand
ATAAGCCGCCTCTTTTGGTTCGGTCCCGCCAAGGGCGGGATTCAAAAAATGCGAAGCTTATTTTTTGAAAGAAGCAAAAGCAGCGGCGTTGCAGGAGTTACGTCCCGATTGCCATCGGGAGGGAGGCAAAAGCAACGAATTAAAAAATGAAAGTAAGTACCACAGGGTCTTTGCGAATAATTCACCTAATCCCATAATCAAAATACTTTCTTTTCTCACGTTATACTACCGCTTATCTATTTTCGGGTAAGAAGGTTAAACTTAATGAGGGAACTTTGGTTTTACAAAGCCAATTCAACTTCAACAAAATATTATCAATGAAAACAATTTTCAAAACCGCTTTATCATTTTTTCTTTTATTTTCAACAATTAATTTATCCGCACAGTTTCCCGCTGGTGGTGGTGGCAGAGGTGGCGGACAAAATATGAACCAGGGCCATTTTTATGGAAAAGTAATAGATGCCGCCACTAACAAACCAATTGACGCCGCCTCCGTTCAACTACTTCAAAATAAATTTGATACCGCTACAAAAAAAAATAAAGATGTAATTGTTTCAGGGATGCTGACTACCAAAAAAGGCGAATTCAGTTTAGAGAGTTTACCCGTCATGGCTTCCTTTAAACTAATTATAACGGCAATCGGTTATAAAACTATTGAACAAAAGGCTGCTTTTGTATTGAATATGGCAAATGCGAAACCCGGAGGCGATATGAGCAGTATGTTGAGCGCAGTTGATAAAGACCTGGGTAATTTTAAAATGCAAACGGACGAACAGCAACTGGAAGGTGTAACAGTAACCGCTGACAAGGCGCTGTTGACAATGAATATTGACCGGAAAATTTTTAATGTAGAAAAGAATTTGGCCAGTGTAGGCGGTACTGCGGTAGATGTGATGAAAAACGTGCCCGGTTTAAATGTGGATATAGATGGCAATGTTTCCATGAGAAATGCGGCGCCCCAGATATTTGTAGATGGCAGGCCTACTACCATGACATTGGAACAGATACCTGCAGATGCTATCTCAACCGTAGAGATCATTACCAATCCTTCAGCGAAATTTGACGCTTCTGGCGGAGGGGCGGGGATTTTAAACATTGTTTTAAAAAAGAACCGCAAAGCCGGCTACAACGGAAGTATAAGGGCAAGTATTGATAGCCGTGCCAGGCCTGGTTTTGGGGGGGATATAAACATCAAACAACAAAAAATAAACTTTTTTGCCGCTACCCAGATGGGATTTCGCAAAAGCATTTCAACGGTTACTACCGACCGCACGGATTTTTTTAATAAAGCAATCGCCCATTTGCGCCAGGAAAATGGCCCGGTAGGAAAAGGTTTTTTTGGATTTGGAAGAATGGGGTTAGACTATTTGATAGACAACAGGAATACGCTAAGTATTTCAGGCAACCTGGTTAGGGGGCAATTCAAGAATACTGACCTTATCAATATTAACAGGGATACCATTTATTCAACTACCAATATCACTTCGGACTATGGAAACCGCGGTAGCAACAGTGAATTCAATTTCACCAACTATGGTTCTACCCTAAGTTTCAAACACAATTTTGCCAAAGCGAATAAGGAAATTACGGC
>JANOTW010000996.1:0-3159 GCA_031416575.1 Ferruginibacter sp. | reverse complement strand
ATATTATGTCCGCCGCAGCGGACGAAGAAATTTGATGCGGCCATGAATCCTTTGTCCGGCCAATAAAAAATATAACTGTTACCCGAAATGAATGCTTTAACCCCCATCAAACTCCTGCTTTTAACCCCTCCTTCGGAGGGGCAGGGGGAGGCTTACAACGCAATTAAAGTTCCCCAATGGTATGCGGTACAAGTCCCGATTCAAGTGTAGCATCGGGATGCCCCGATAAAAGATCGGGGCAAGCGATGCAACGAAGTTGAGCAATGTAATATAGCCTGGACAAAAAACTGTATTTCGAAATCCCGATTTTTTCGGGAATCCCCACTGCTTCATAGCCGGGACAATAAAAAAACATGGTAGTATAGAAGTGCGATGCGCCGCGGCGGACAGGCTGCAACAATGCTGCCATGAAACTGTTCTGCCGGGTTAATAATAAACATTCGCGTTTTTAAGCGTTGCGGCGTATATGCAAAAAGCATTAATAAAATCAGCGGATCGTTAAATGAATATACCAATCTATAAAGTGAGTATCTTTAAAGCCAACCATTGTTTTATGATGATTAAAATTTTCGTTTGCATGTGCATCTTTATATTTACCACAATGATTAGTAATGCACAGTTCACCGATAATTTTGATGATGGCGATTTTACTGCAAATCCAGTGTGGGCAGGCGGTACGGCCGACTGGGCGGTAAATGCCGGTTTACAACTACAAAGTAACAATACGGTTGCCGGCAGTTCCTTTTACCTCAGTACAGCCAGCGCTTTGGCTACTACCGCTCAATGGGAAATGTATGTCAATCTTACCTTCAATACTTCGGCTGCCAATTATGTTGATATTTTTTTAACGGCATCCGCCAGTGACCTTACCGCTACCGCCACCAGTGGTTATTTTGTACGCATAGGCAATACCGATGATGAAATAAGTTTATACCGCAAAGCCTCCACCGGGGTGGTTACTAAAATTATAGATGGTGCGAACGGGATAACTAATACCACCAGCAATTCAATAAAAATAAAAGTAGTAAGGGATGCTGCCAGCCAATGGACATTATACAGGAACATAACAGGAACCGGTAACGCCTGGTTGCCGGAAGGTCCGGTAACAGATGCAACGTTCAACAGCTCCTCCTTTTTTGGAATAGTGGTAAAGCAAAGTACAGCCGGTTTTTTTCAACGTCATTTTTTTGATGACATAGAAGTGAAGCCTTATATACCTGATACTACACCGCCGTTTATACTGGCGGCAACCGCCATATCAGCTAATGTATTGAATGTATTATTTAATGAACCGCTTGATAATGCCAGCAGCCAACCGGTATTGAATTATGTTGCCAATAATTCATTGGGTGTTCCCGCTACCGCTGTTATAGATGTTGTTAATGCCGCATTGGTTCATTTAACCTTTGCCGGCAATTTTGCCAGCGGTGTTAATTACCAGCTTACCGTAAATGGAGTAAAAGACCTGGCTGGAAATGGGTTGGTAAATGGTAATACAAGCTTCATTTATTTTGCTCCTTACACAGCCCGGAAATATGATGTGGTGATGGATGAAATTATGGCTGATCCTACCCCGCAGGTGAGTTTGCCCAACAGTGAATGGATCGAATTAAAAAACACTTCTACGGCTGCGGTTAATTTACAAGGCTGGAAGATTGGGGATGCCGCTGGGCAAAGCGGGCCTCTCCCAAATTTCATGTTACTGCCTGACAGTTTTGTGATTATTTGCAGCACTTCTTCTATTGCCGCATTGTCTGTATTCGGTAAAGCTATCCCGGTTACAGGTTTTCCATCATTGGATAATACAGCAGATCAGCTTGTTTTAAGGTCACCGCAAAATAATATTATTCATTCTGTAAATTATAATGATACCTGGTACCAGAACGAATTGAAAAAAGATGGGGGCTGGACATTGGAAATGATTGACACCAAAAATCCATGTGCAGGTTTTAGCAACTGGAAAGCAAGTACGGGTTTAAGAGGTGGGTCACCGGGTAAAATAAATGCGGTGGATGCGGTAAATACGGATAAAAACCCCCCTAAATTATTGAGGGCATATACAATTGACAGCATAACTATTGCCCTTGTTTTTGATGAGCCACTTGATAGCTTGAAAGCCGCTACAACAAATAACTTCAGCATTAGCGATGGTATTGGGAAACCTGCTGAAGCAGTTGCGGTTTCACCTTTTTTTGATAGGATAATTTTAAAATTAAACACTGCATTGTTGCGCAGTAAGGTTTATACAATTACTGTTGTATCGGTTAATGATTGTGTTGGTAATGTAATAGGAAATAAAAATGTAACAAAGGTTGGCTTAAGTGAAGTTGCATCAGTAGCTGATATTGTTATCAATGAAATTTTATTTAATCCGCCACCAGGCGGAACGGATTATGTAGAAATTTACAACCGCAGCGGTAAAATAATTGATCTAAGGCAAACCTATATCGCAAACAGGAACAGCAGCGGCGCTATCAGTAGCATTGCCCAGCTAAGTAAAGAGGGTTATTTATTTTTTCCAAATGATTTTATGGTGGTAACAGAAAGTGCGGCGATAGTGAAAGCAGTATATATCACACAAAATATGGATGCCTTTATAGAACCAGCAAGCATGCCGTCTTTCAACGATGACAAAGGCACGGCTATCATTTTAAATGCACAGGGCCTGGTAACGGATGAGTTGACTTATAATGAAAAATGGCATTTTAAGTTAATTGATAACAGGGAAGGCGTAGCGCTTGAAAGGATTGATTACAATGCCCCCACCCAATCGCATGATAACTGGCATTCCGCCGCTACTTCCGCAGGATATGGAACGCCCACTTATAAAAACTCGCAGTACAGGATAAACGATGGAGTGCAGGGCGAAATAAAATTATCGCCGGAAATCGTTTCACCTGACAATGACGGCCAGGATGATTTTGCTACGCTGGAATACAATTTCCCGGAAACAGGATATGTAGCCAATATCACGATCTTTAATGCCTCGGGCAGGCCCGTGCGTTACCTGCAAAGAAATGCTTTGTGTGGAACCAAAGGTAGTTTCCGCTGGGATGGGTTGGGCGAAAAAAGCCAGCAACTTGCAACAGGAGTGTATATTGCATTTACGGAAGTGTTTAATTTGAAGGGAAACAGGAAGCAGTTTAAAAATGCAATTGT
>JANOTW010000995.1:0-6328 GCA_031416575.1 Ferruginibacter sp. | reverse complement strand
TAAAAATTTCTTTATTTCTACCGGTTTTTTTACGGTCAGTTTGTGCATATTTCCGCCGCTTTGTTTGGCATCAGGGTAAATCATCAGTTCCTGCCCTATTATTTCCTGTGCATGCTCCACGCAGTTTTCGCAGATATGCCCTTCCTGGCCAGCTATCAATATCTTCACCTCATCGCGGCTTCTGCCGCAAAAAGAACAATGTAATGTTTGTTGTTTTGCCATTATGATCCTTTTACTAGACCCGGTATTATTTATTAGCGGGATGCAAAGATAAGCAACCATTTACAGAACGCTCCTTTGCAGACAATATTAAAAAGTAAAACGTTGCAGGATACGCTGTTAAAAATACTCAGCCTGCAGGGATCATTTATACCGGTGTCACAGCTATTTTTTGTCCATTTGGCAAACAACCGGTATTTATCAAATGCTTACGCACAAAGGCTATGCTTGAATTTCAGCTATCACAGATATGCCTATAATGAAATTCCATTTGACATTATTTCAAATTCGCCATTTGAACATGCTTTTGCAATACCTGTTTCAACTGTTGTTTTACAATAGCTCCCATGGTTTTGCAGGTGGAAAAGCGGGTAGTATTGAAATGATCGTTTAGTTCATTCCGCAATATCCGTATTTTATAATTTTCCGACAGGTCATCATGCACCATACTATTCACCAATTCCATCAACCGCCTGCGATAAATAATTATTCTTTTCGCCATCCTGGTGAATTCAATTTGCTGATTTTGTACTATTTCCACAGCGTTCAGGTTTTGCAAAACCAGTTCTACATACTCAACATTTTCTTTAAAAAACTGGGGGAAATATAAGTTCTTTCTCCCTTCATACGATTGCTGGTCAAAATCTATGGCCCTAATGCGATAGTGGGTATGGCCATCGAAGGAACCAGGGTTCACCACAAAATTATAACTCCTCATATCTCCCAGCAGGCGTGCAAAGCAGCTTTCATTGAATTGAACAAAAGCTTTGGCGATGGCGGTTTTATCTGCTGCTGTCAACTGTGGGTTTTGCCGCAGAAAAATATCACCGGGTATCCCTTCAATGTGTTCTTCTACCAGGGTGTTTTGATGGTGTAAAAAGTTGATTGGGTTATGCGTAAGCAAATGTTCCAGTTCTAATCCATAAATACGGGAAGCATCCGCCATTTTGATATAAAAAAAATCATATCGCCCGTTTTTGTTATCAATAATTTTTATTCTAAAAGGTATGCTGTTGCCATACTCGCAAAAATCTATACGCTCAATATCCAATTGTGTTGAGGCTACCGGCATCGCCTGGTTTTTAAGGATGGTATATGTTTTAATAAGCGCACACTTTAGCGCTTCAAGTTGAGCCGGTTCATAAACCGCATTTTCCCAATGTGTCCATTTACCCTCTTTATCTTTTAGGGAATGAGCATAGCTATAGTAAGTTAAATCGTTGTACAGTATGGGCAATTCAATATCCCTCCCATACTTTTTTAAATACGTTCCTAAGGATGCATTAACCGGGAAGGAGGTTTTTTGCATCATTGACCTGTCCGGTTCCCTGATATACTTTGCATTGATGATTTCATGAAACTGCATTTTGCAAAGGTATCCGGTTAATCGGGAACTACTGAACTGTTGCATACTTAGCTGCATGCTTTTTAATTTTTTTGTACTAAGCAATTTATTACAGATTAAGCCTTATTGAGTCTCACTTTTACACAATCACCTCTTTTTATTTGGTTACAAACATTTGTTTTTCATTGCATCCCCGTTGTGTTATGTTAATCCCGAACATCGGGACTCTTCTATACAACCATATTTATTTTGTTGTCCGGGCAGAAGTATTTCATGGCATCATCGTTGTGTCACTCTCTTGTACCGCATACCATTGTGGATCTTTAATTGCGTTATACCGGGCGGTTCATCAGGCGCAGTTAATGAACTGGCAGAAGACCTCCCCTTTTGGAACATCCCGATTTTTCGGGAAGGGGCCGGGGGCAAAACAGGGTCTTCAAATTATACCTCCCTTTAAAAAACAGTTCGCCCTTTGAAAATAAATGACCTGTAAATTTTACCTCCCGGTGCATCGGGATTATTAGCGAAACATCAGCCCCGGCTTATTTGGGCACTCTTGTACCGCATACCATTGCGCAACTTTCCCCAGGCAGTATGCAGGTGTTCTGTAATTACAATCCTTCAATAATTTTTAAAATAATGAACTCCATATTTGTTAAGCCTTGTAAAAATCATTTACAATCTTTAGGGCATTTAATATCAATTCAGCGCAACAGCTAACTTTGAATAAAATAATTCGAAAATTTTGCTTGTTTGCTAATCAATAATTTAATAAACAGGGCACTCAAATTGAATTGAATAACCCTTACTGAACTATTGTAATAAAATCTTTCTATAAAAAAAAAGCCCCCAACATAGGGGGCTCATAATAAAGATCACAAGTAAAATATTATAATTTATCCATCACTCCGTCCACTATACCGTAAGCGACTGATTCTTTCGGGTCCATCCAGTAATCACGGTCAAAATCTTTCATTACTTTTTCATAAGTCTGGCCGCAGTTCTCTGCTAAAATGCGGGCGCCCAATTGTTTTATCTTTAGTATTTGTACCGCCATTATTTCCAGGTCGGTACTTACACCTTGCCCGCCGCCGCTTGGCTGGTGTATCATAACCGTGCCATTGGGAAAAATAAAACGCCTTCCCCTGGCGCCACCGCTTAATAAAATACTGCCCATGCTGGCTGCCATGCCCATACATACGGTACTTACCGGAGAGGAAATCATTTGCATGGTATCGTATATTACCATGCCGCTGGTAACCACACCACCCGGGCTGTTGATGTAAAAGATGATCTCTTTTCCGGGATCAATCGCTTCGAGGTAAAGCAAACGGGCGGTGATATCCTTAGCGCTTTTATCATCCACCGCACCCCATAAAAATATTTTACGCTGCTCAATAAATTTTTTGTCGAACTGCCATCCGCTCATCATTTTTTCCATCGGGTTTTCAGGCAATTCTTTTGGGGTTTCTTCTTCGTCTAAACGTACTTGCTTGTTGTTATAATAATTCATTGGTATGCTTTTTTTGGAATGGTGTTATGAATTGAATGCACGGCTCCAAAATGGTTTGATGCTGTACAAGTGATCCCCGGTATTCGGAATTAATATACCACAACGATGTTGAATAGTAGTACAATCGCCTGTGCCACATTTATTATTTAATCTTTTTTTACTTTACGCGGATTGATGGTAAGCACTTCATCAACTATACCATAGTCTTTTGCTTCGGTAGAGGTCATCCAGTAATCCCTTTCACAATCCAGCGCTACTTTATCAAATGCCTGCGCAGTGTGGTGGGATATGATCTCGTACAATTCGCTCTTGATTTTTCGTATTTCATTTACGGTTATTTCAATATCGCTTGCCTGTCCGCCGGCGCCGGCGCTTGGCTGATGTAGCATGATGCGGCTATGCTTTAAAGCTGTACGCTTGCCGGGCGAACCTGCGCACATCAATACGGCTGCCATACTTGCGGCTATACCGGTACAAATAGTAGCGATATCGGGCGTTACAAACTGCATGGTATCATACATTCCTAATCCGGCGTAAACACTTCCTCCAGGGGAATTAATGTACATCTGAATATCCTTTGTACGGTCGGTACTTTCTAAAAATAGAAATTGCGCAGTGATAATATTGGCCACTTCATCGCTAACGGGATAGCCCATGAAAATAATACGGTCCATCATTAAACGGCTGTAAACATCCATTACGGCAACGTTCATAGGCCTTTCTTCAATAATGTTGGGGGTAAGATTGGTAATGGCCGTCGCCATGCCCCCGACCGCCAGCGGGTTTTGAGCATTAAACTTTGCGCCATTCTTATTATTGTAATCGTGCAGCAGGTTACTGCTGATGCCGCGGTGCTTTACAGCGTATTTTTCAAACTCTTTTCCAAAATTCATCTGATATATTATTTAGGAGAACAAATATAGTTGTTTGATGGACCCAAATATTATGCTATAAAAAAAAGGGCGACAAAAAGGCGGGAGGAATGTCTGATGCCTGATTTTTGGACATCTCATTAAATTGAAATGAAGAAAAAGCAAGTTGTTCGAAGACCTCCCCTTTTGGAATGTCCGACCTGTGCCGATCTTTCGGCATTTTTCGGGAAAGCCTGTCCCGATAATCGGGAGGGTTGGGGGCGAAAATGAACTCTTCGAATAACTCCCCGCATACCAGCGGTGCAGTATAGCATAAAAAACGCCAAAGCATTCTTGCTTCGGCGAATATATTGTTCCGGTCACCCCTTTTTTGGGATGGAGGATTAATGATGGTGCTGCATACCAGTCAATTGGTCGGCAGTCACTTCTTTTTCAACGGGGTTTACCTGGCTTTCCGCATAGTTGAATATTTTATCTGTTACCAGGCGACGATAGGTGGACTCAGCCTGCTTTTCGTCTTTCATCATCCTTTCCACATAACTATTTAACCAACTGGTATCATCCCCCTTATTCACATTTCCAAAATAACCCATTACCTCGGTTTTCATGAAATCTTTCAACTCTTCACGGGTTACCTGTAATTTATTATCTTTTATAAGTTTATCACTTATCAGTGTCCATTTTAACTGGCTGCTGAATATTGGAAATTCTTCTTCTGCCTGTTCCGGGGTTTTTCGCTCTTCCCCACCATTTTGTAACCAGCGCTTCAAAAATTCAGCGGGAAATTCAATGTTGGTTTCATCTATCATGTAATGGTACAACTGATCGTGCAATTGAATGTGGCTTTGGCCATCCCAATACTGCTCAATTTCTTCCTTTAATTTATTCCTTAATTCTTCTTCGTTTGCAATAGTAGCACCAGGGATTGCATTATTGAAGAACTCCTCATTCAACACGCCTTTTTCAAGCAACCCTATCTTCAGGATTGTTAATTTAAAATATTTTTCCATTCCTTCTACATCTTCGTTCTTAAGGCCGAGATCATGAACAAATGCTGACAGTTTATCTTTTTCAAAAGCTTTGGATAATTCAATTACAACTGTATCATCCATCTTTTTGCCCATGAACAACTGTTGTGCTTCAGGCGTTAAATAATTTACAACTACCGAAGTTTCCAGTTCATTGATACCGTTGTCAATAGGATTTCCTTCCTTGTCGCAATCCGTAAATTTTACGTTTAATACAGCTTCTTCACTATTGATGGTTTCTGGTTCAATCATTTTACCTGCTTTGTTTAGCATGTTGCCAAGCGCCACCTCCACCATTTCATCCGTTACCTTTACTTTGTTGAAAGTAACATTGGCTTTATTCAATGGGGCGATTTTAAATGCAGGTTTAAGGCCAATTTCAAAACCAAACTCATATTCAGCGGGGTTATACTGATCCAGTTTGCGGATGTCGGCTTCCAGCGCTAATGGTTGTGCAAAAATGTCCGGCCTTTCCGTTTCAAGGTAATTGTGCAATTGTTTTTCCACCGATTTAAGTACTTCATCCGTATAAATAGAAGGGCCATACATTTTTTTGATCATGCCAGTGGGTACCATGCCCTTTCTGAAGCCTGGGATATTAGCGGTTTTGCTATACTCTTTTATTTTCTTTTCAAACGTGGGGAAATAGTCTTCTTTACTCACTTTAACGGTGATCTTGTCATTCAGGGGACCGATATTTTCTCTTGCTACTGTTGCCATAATGGGAAGTGTTGATATGATTGAAAATTAAAAAGTTGATACGCGAATGAGAACAGTAAGCTAATTAGCCGCTAACTTATCAACCACTCAACTTATCAACTTATAAAAAATGTCCGGATGATAGGGGTCGAACCTACATGGATTACTCCGCCAGATCCTAAGTCTGGTGCGTCTGCCAATTTCGCCACATCCGGTTTTGGGCTGCAAAAGTAAGGGATTTCCATAAAAGTTAAAAACGGAATTGTATTAAAATAATTATTGCTCCTCATCTCCCCTCCCGCTTTTTAATTTAAAACGCAATTAAAGTCCCCCATTGGTATTCAGTACAAGAGTGCGATGCAACGATGCCTAATTGAAATTCTTCTGCCCGGACAACAGAAAAAAACGCGACTCAATTTTAATCCTTCATGCAGTTTAATATTCTTCATACTTCTTGGCGTGCCCGAAGATGCCTACCCACTAAAGGGCGGGATCCGGGCGCAAAATAAACTCTTCAAAAAACCCCACGTCAGTTTGCGGTGTTGGGGGGTGCATACCAAATTCTCGCTTTTTATAAAGCCCGTTAGTTAGGGGCGTTGGGGGTAATTGTCTTTCTTTTCGTAAATTCGTTTTAATGATGGAAGCAACAATG
>JANOTW010000994.1:0-13157 GCA_031416575.1 Ferruginibacter sp. | reverse complement strand
TATCCTTTTTTTTAAGTACGATTATGTTTTAATTTTTACAGGTGATGGATGGAGTTTTTGGGAAAAAGGCATAATGTCTTTGATAGCAAAAAATTTATCTCGTGCAAAAATAATTTTGGCACCGAGGTCAGGGTTTATAATTAACGATCTAAATGATAGCGGCCGGTTAAGTCGTTTTATTAGTTTTGTAATAGGTAAAGTGGATGTAGTAATATGCCAAAGTGTATTTTGGAAAACACTTTTTAAAAAAGTGGCGCCAATTGGATATGATACTGAGTTTATTGTAATCGAAAATATAATTGACATTGATAAATATGCACAATTGCCTGTTAGATGTTTGGAGAAGAGTGAAAAAGTAACTATTTTATTTATGGCCTGGGTTACGAGAAACAAGGGAATTTTCGAGCTAATAGAAGCCATCAAATTACTTAAGGCAACGGAACTAAAGTTTAATTTAATTATTGGAGGAAAAGGAGATGATTATGAAATTATCGGGGAAGAAATAAAAAATTCCGGGTTATCAGATTGTGTGGATATAAAGGGTTGGATTATGGGTGATGAAAAATTAAACACTATTGCCAGTGCCGATATTTTTGTATTACCAACTTATTTTGAGGGGTATCCGAACGCTTTGTTAGAAGCGATGGCATCTGCAAAAGCATGTATTGCCACATCCGTAGGTTCAATACCCGACATGATAGAAAATAAAAACAATGGGGTGTTGATTCAACAACAAAATCAATTCCAGTTATTTGAAGCATTAAAACTTCTCATCGAAAATCCGGATATCAGGTACAAGATGTCTCTAAATGCAAGAGAAAGTGTAAAGAGGACAAATTCATCAAATATTATTATCAATAAGTACAGGGCATTGTTTAACGTTGTATAAGTTGAATCTTCCTAAAAAAAATACTCATTTTTCAGGAACTAATTTTTACTGTTATAACAATACCGGCATTATACTGCTCATGTATTTTAAAAAATGCTTAGTGCATTTGAAGAAAACCAGCGAACTGAATTTAAAATTTACTAGAACGAAAATTTAATATGTGCGGAATTAGTGGTTTTGTCAACATACCTGTAGTATCAGATGACTTTATAAAAATTACTTCGCATAGGGGCCCTGACGACAAAGGGGTTTATAGATATGCTAATTTAATTTTTGGACATAACAGGCTTTCAATTCAGGATTTATCCCCTAACGGCCATCAACCATTTATTTCAAAAGATGGAAAATTTGTACTGGTATTCAATGGAGAAATTTATAATCATTGGGAAATAAGGGAAGAATTGGCTAAACTAAAATATGAATTCTTCTCTCAATCTGATACAGAAACACTTCTCAACGGGTTTATACAATATGGGAAAGATATTCTAAATAAATTGAACGGTATTTTTTCCTTCGTCATTTTTGACAAAGACAAAAATGAACTTTTCATGGCAAGGGATCAATTTGGAGTCAAGCCTTTTTATTATTACCACCAGGGGGATTGTTTTGCATTTGCATCTGAATTCAAAGCTTTCTGGCAATTTGAAACTATTGACAAAGTAATTGATAAAACAAATTTTGCCAGTTATCTTAACTTCCTTTGGTCTCCGGGTGAAAATATTCCGTTCAAAAAAATAAAGAAACTACTGCCGGGTCATTTTATTCAGTTCAATCTAAATGCCATTGAGATTGCACCCGAAAAATACTATGAAATTCCTTTTAATGGGAAATATTCAACTGTTTCTGAGGAGACTTTAATCAATCAATTGGACCAACATTTGCAGTTGGCAGTTAAACGTCAAATGCTATCAGACGTTGAAGTTGGGTTTTTTCTCTCCGGCGGCCTCGACTCAAGTTTACTGGTTGCAATTGCCAGGAAATTATACCCCGAAAAAAAGTTGCAAACTTTTACCATTAAAACAGACATCAAAGAAGGGAATGATGGATTTGCTGATGATCTTGAATATGCCCGTAAAGTTGCCAATTTTCTACATGTAGATTTAGAAATTGTAGATGCAAAAATTGATATTCTTAAAGATTTTGATAAAATGATTTGGCACCTTGAAGAGCCACAAGCTGACCCGGCTCCTTTAAACGTCTTAAACATCTGTGATAGGGCAATTCAAATGGGGTTTAAAGTTTTAATTGGTGGTACTGCCGGCGATGATCTTTTTTCAGGATATAGAAGGCACCAGGCACTCAATTTTGAAAAGTATTTTGATAATACTCCATTAGTATTTAAAAAAATGCTGAGGCTTTTGATAAAAGGGATACCAAATTTTAACGCCACTACAAGGCGTATTAAAAAACTTTCTTTGGATATAGACAAGACTAAGCTTGACCGCCTTGTTGGCTTTTATTCATGGCTGCCATTTGAATTGCTTACAGCTTTATTCACTGATGAAACAAAGGAGCAAATAGTTAAGAATAAACCGGGCAATTATTTGACCTCTTTGCTATCTAACATTCCTGAAGAAAAAAACTGGTTGAATCGAATGCTTTATTGGGAGTTGCGCTCTTTCCTCGTTGATCATAACCTCAACTATACCGATAAAATGTCAATGGCTGTTGGAGTGGAAGTTCGGGTACCATTCCTGGATAAAGAACTGGTTGAGTTTTCTACAACCATACCTCCGAATCTAAAATTGAAAGGTAACGAAACAAAATACATCCTTAAAAAAGTTGCAGAAAGATACCTTCCAAAAGAGGTAATATACCGGCCTAAAACAGGTTTTGGAGCACCAATTCGTGAATGGATAAAGAATGATTTGGATGAGATGATCCATGAAAGGTTATCTCCTGAAAAAATAAAAGCGAGGGGAATTTTTAATGAGAAGGTTGTATGGAAATTAATTCATGAAAACAAAAAAGGAAAAATAGATGCATCCTATTCTATTCTATCTTTATTAACCATAGAATCATGGATGCTGCAATTTGTAGATAAAAAAATATTATTTAATAAATAGAATTTATTTAGTGAAACAAATAATTCAATCCTTTAAAACAGGCGAAACTATATTAGAAGAAGTACCGGCTCCTCAAGTTCGAAAAGGGGCTGTATTGATTCAAACCTCAAGGTCACTTGTTTCTCTGGGTACAGAAAGAATGTTAGTTGAGTTTGGTAAATCAAACCTGATTTCAAAAGCCCGTCAGCAACCTGATAAAGTAAAACAGGTGTTGGATAAAATAAAAACAGAAGGGTTAATGCCTACACTGGAGGCGGTGTTTAATAAATTAGGCGAGCCGCTGCCTTTGGGTTATTGCAATGTTGGCAGAGTGATAGAAGTAGGGGAAGGGGTGAATGAATTTAAAATTGGTGACCGTGTAGCCTCAAATGGCCATCATGCGGAATATGTTTGTATTCCAAAAAATCTTGTAGCGCATATTCCTGACGAAGTATATGATGAGGAAGCAACATTTACAGTTATCGGATCTATAGGCTTGCAGGGAATACGCCTTTTAAATCCCGCTTTAGGCGAAACAATTGTTGTAATTGGAATGGGTTTGATCGGTTTGTTGACAGCACAACTTTTGATTGCAAACGGTTGTATAGTAATTGGCGTTGATATTGATGATGAAAAATTAAATCGCAGCAAACAATGGGGCGTTATTCCTTTTAATCCAAAGACTGGTGATGTTGTAAAATTTGTGGAATCATTTACCGGCAATACAGGTGCTGATGGCGTGATCATTACGGCTTCTGCAAAAGCAGATGAGATCATTTCCCAGGCAGCAAGGATGAGCAGAAAACGTGGTCGTATCATACTTGTTGGCGTTATTGGATTGAACTTAAGCAGGGCTGAGTTTTATGAAAAAGAACTCAGTTTCCAGGTTTCCTGTTCTTACGGGCCCGGACGTTATGATGAGGATTATGAACAGCGTGGCAATGATTATCCATTACATTATGTGAGATGGACAGAAAAAAGAAATTTTGAAGCCATTCTTCATTCCATTGCATCCCGTAAACTTTTGGTAAGAGAAATGATCACAGAAGTGGTGAACATTGAGGATTATCAAAATATTTATAGTGGAATAGGTTCAAAAAATTCAATTGCTTCAATCTTAAAATACAATACAGGCAAAAATGAAAAACCTGCTAATACTATTGAACTGAAATCCATAAATTTTGATGGATCAAAGGGTGTTATTGCAATTATTGGTGCAGGTAATTTTACTAAAATGACTATGCTGCCTTCACTAAAAGGCATTGGCGCCGGTTACAAATACATTGCAAGTGCGGGAGGCGTAAGCGGAACCGCATTGGCTAAAAAATATGGCTTTTCTCATTCCACAACCGATTATAACGAAATTCTTAGAGATAAAGATGTTGATCTTGTTTTAATAACAACCAGGCATGATAAGCATGCTTCCATGAGCGCAGAAGCTTTAGCCGCTGGTAAGCACGTGTTTGTGGAAAAGCCTTTGGCATTAAATAATGAACAATTGGAACAGATTATTGGGGCTTATAAACAATCAAATACCAGTTTAACGGTTGGGTTTAACCGGCGCTTTTCTCCACATGCAATAAAAATAAAAAGTTTAGCAGGTCAGGGGCCTATGAATGTGATTGCCACAATGAATGCAGGTTATATTCCGGGCAATGTATGGGTACATGATATGAA
Organism: Ferruginibacter sp.; assembly: GCA_031416575.1. GTDB lineage: Bacteria > Bacteroidota > Bacteroidia > Chitinophagales > Chitinophagaceae > Ferruginibacter. The sequence continues at coordinate 8,546 of JANOTW010000994.1, read as the reverse complement.
AGTTGGTGGAGGAAGGATCATTGGGGAAGCATGTCATTTTATAGATCTAATCACCTTCTTTACTGGAAGTAAAGTAGTAGAAGTTTGCATGAATGCTATGGGAAATAACCCGGAAGATAGTACGGATAATGCATCTATTCTTTTAAAATATGAGGATGGGTCTACTGGAGTCATTAATTATTTTTCCAATGGCTCAAAAGCTTATTCAAAAGAAAGGATAGAAGTTTATTCGCAAGAAAGAACTGCAATTATTGATAATTTCAGGCAAACTACGGGTTATGGGTTTAAAGGATTTTCAAAATTAAAAACCGGGTTGGATAAAGTACATAAAAATCAATTTACTCAATTAATTAATCGCATAAAAATGGGAGGTGGGCCACTGATCCCATTTGATGAAATTATTAATACTGCAAAAGCAAGTTTCGCCGCAATCGAAAGTTTAAAAAATAATTGTTGGATCAAAATAAAATAAAATATGCTCATTGATATCATTGCCGGGGCCCGGCCTAACTTTATGAAAATCGCTCCTATTATTGCGGCCATCAAAGAGGCGCAATCAAAAGGAAAGGATATTAAATACCGCCTCATTCATACCGGCCAGCATTATGATAAAAATATGAGCGGAAGTTTTTTTGAAGAATTAGGCATTCCCGAACCCGATGTGAACCTGGAATGTGGCGGTGGCACACATGCAGAACAGACAGCTAACATAATGGTGAAATTTGAAAAAGATTTATTAAAATATCCTGCAGATTTAGTGTTGGTAGTGGGTGATGTGACTTCTACTATGGCCTGTAGTATCGTTGCCAAAAAATTGCTGGTTAAAGTGGCGCATGTAGAAGCAGGTATCCGTTCTTATGATCTTTCAATGCCGGAAGAAATTAACCGGATGGTAACGGATTCAATCACGGATTATTTTTTTACCACTTCCGAAAATGCGAATGAAAATTTAAGAAAAGCGGGAATTGAAGATGAACGGATTTTCCTGGTTGGCAATACCATGATAGATACATTGCTAAAAAATATTTCACGATTGCAGCAGCCTGAAGCATGGGCAGAAATTGGCTTACAGCCGCAACAATATTTTGTTATTACCCTTCACAGGCCTGCCAATGTAGATGAGGAAGGTAAGCTAAAAAGTTTGATGAATGAAATTGTAAATAATGTTAATGGGCTACCCGTAATTTTTCCGGTACATCCACGTACTGCAAAAATATTGGCAAGCATGGGTATTACTGCAAACAATCTGCACATGATAGAGCCATTGGGTTATTTACAGTTTAATTATCTTGTTAAAAATGCAAAAGCTGTTATTACAGACTCGGGCGGTATAACCGAAGAAACAACAGTAATGGGAATACCTTGTCTTTCTTTAAGGAAAAATACCGAACGCCCTGAAACTATCACCATTGGTACTAATGAATTAATCGGTACCAATCCCAAAGCAATACAGCTCGCCTTGCAAAAACTATTTGCCGGTGAGTGGAAGAAAGGCGGGATGCCGCTATTATGGGATGGGAAAACTGCGGAAAGAATTGTAAAACATATATGCGAAGAGTTTCTGCCAGAAAATGAATTGAATTAGAATACCTGAAGTTTTACATGTAAGAAGTAAAACCATTGCATACCAATGGTTTATTTTTTATTAAGAAGGGGATAGCAATTCAATTATAAAAATATATTTTCAGATTGTTGACCCAGGTATTATCTGAACTATTAAAAAATGGTATTTTAAAAAGCCTGATTTTAATCTACAGTTTTTTGGATTTATTTAACTTAAAATATTTGATTAAAGTTCAAAGATTAAAATGCTTTAATACACTTCATTGATTTATAAAGGAATGCTTCAAAGAATAAAAGAAACCGTAAATCTGGTTCAGAATATGGGGTGGCGTTACGTGGCTTTTAGAAGTAAACATGAACTATTGATTCGTTCCGGTTTATTAAAAAATAAGTTTCCCGTTAATCCCGACCGTAAAGAATCGCCAACGCTGGAAGAATGGCGTGCTTCAAAAGGTCACTTTTTCTTTGAAGATAAGAATAGTATTAAACTAACTAAAAACCCTAATCCGGAATTGGAGCAAAGATATCTTGAGCTGATCGACGGAAAATTTGTTTTTTTTAATAGTATCCACTTTGATTTAGGTGAACAATACAACTGGATAATTAATCCGGATAACGGATACCAATATGATGTAACTAAACACTGGACTGAAATTATTGATATTTCAAAGGAGGCCGGGGATATAAAATATGTTTGGGAAAAATCGCGATTTTCATTTCTATATAATATTATCCGCTATGATTATCATTTTAGCCGGGATTGTTCCGAAATCGTTTTCAAAGAAATACTTTCCTGGATTGATCACAATCCGGTTAATTGCGGGCCCAATTACAAGTGTAGCCAGGAAATATCGTTGCGAGTTTTAAACTGGATATTTGCATTGTATTATTACAAAAACACTCCCACACTTACCGATGCTGTTTTTCAAAAGATCATGCACAATATTTACTGGCAGGTAAAGCATGTGTACAGCAATATCAATTTCTCACGCATTGCGGTGAGAAACAACCATGCGATCACCGAAACAATGGGATTGTATTTATTTGGAATTTTACTACCATTTTTCCCTGAAGCCGATAAGTGGAAAAGAGATGGTAAAAAATGGTTTGAACAGGAAGTAGCCTATCAGGTTTATCCGGACGGTACATTTTTACAATTTTCTATGAACTATCACCGTGTAGTGATACAGTTATTTACCTGGGGCATCCGGCTCTCGGAATTAAATGATGAAATTTTAGATAAGGTAGTGAAAGAGCGTGCTGACGCTTCTTTGCATTTCTTATTAAATTGTATGAATGCACAAAACGGGTATTTACCAAATTACGGGGCAAATGATGGTGCATTATTTTTTCCATTAAATGACTGCGATTCCAGGGATTACCGGCCGCAATTACAATCATTATCGGCGGTATTACAACAGGGAATGATTGAAACAAATAATGAAGATCAATACTGGTATGGAATAACTAAAAACGAAAAAACTGTTTTGCTTCCTCAACCAGGAATGTTAAGTTACCCGGAAGGAGGTTTTTATTTATTGCGGGAAAATGACGCATTCAGTTTTATACGTTGTGGCAATCACAAAGACCGGCCTTCACAGGCAGATAATCTTCATCTTGACATCTGGGTAAATGGCTGTAATATATTGGGTGACGGCGGTAGTTATAAGTACAATGCGGATGAAGAAAGCCTGCGTTATTTTTTTGGAACAGCTTCTCACAATACAATTATGTTGGGCGATAATGATCAAATGAAGAAGGGCGGAAGGTTTATTTGGTATTATTGGACACAGGCGATTCAAGCTGGTTGGGTGGAATATGAAGATCACTACGAGTTTAAAGGAATGATCAAAGCATTTCAACAGGTGAATCCAAATATTATTCATACACGCTCGGTTAAAAAATATAAAGCGCAATGGAAATGGGAAGTTACAGACGAAGTAGATCACGATACATCTTTACCTATTAACCAGCTTTGGCATCCTATACCAGTAGAAAATTTAAAAATAACTTTTACCTCTTATGATAAAGAGGGTAAACTATTACAGTACAAAGCAACTAAGAGCTGGCATTCAGCAAAATATGGGGTAAAGCAAGAAGGTGAAATGCTTGTTTTTTCCACTGGTACTAAAAAGATTAGGACAATTATTGAAATAATCCCTAACAATTAAGATGAATATATTACTGATACACCAATATTTTTTAGAGGAAGATGATTCAGGTGGATCCCGTTGGAATGAAATGACAAAAGTATGGACGGAAGAAGGGTACCAGGTAATAGTACTTGCCGGCATGATGCATGCCAACAAAATGGAAAAGCGGCCGGAGTATAAAGGGCTTTATTTCAAAAATAAACAACAGGAAAAAGTGAAAGTATGGCGATGCCATGTGTCCGAAGCATATAACAAAAATTTCATTGGGCGGCTTTGGGGATATTTTTCGTTTATGTTTTCTTCATTGTGGGCGGGCGTTTTCAAAACGAAAGAAAAATTTGATCTGGTCATCGTTACTTCGCCACCTTTATTTATCGGCTTCAGCGGTTACATTATTTCACGTATAAAGCGGATTCCCCTTGTCTTTGAAGTGAGGGATTTGTGGCCGGAATCTGCAATTGATACGGGGGTACTTAAAAATAAATTGATAATTAAAATGGCCTATTGGTTCGAAGCGTTTATTTATAAAAAAGCGAAATTGATCAATGTGCTTACTCCTGCGTTCAGGAATACGCTGATAGAAAAAAAGGATGTCCCTGTAGAAAAAATAATTTTTATTCCTAATGCGGCGGATTTTAGTTTAAGTGAAGAATTGCTACAAAATTTTGATGCCGCACAATTTCGCAGGGATCATGGGCTTGAAGGAAAATTAGTTTTCACTTATGTAGGAGCTCATGGTGTGGCTAATCATCTGATACAGGTTATTGAAGTAGCAACGGTGATGAAAGACAGGCCGGTATTATTTCAATTAATCGGAGATGGAATGCAAAAGAAAATGCTACAGGAAGAAGTTGCTGCAAGGGGATTGCATAATGTGCTATTTGTGGGTTCAGTATCCAAAAAAGAGGTATTCAAATACATTCTTGCTTCTGACGTAGGGATGTCGGTACTTAAAAAAGTGGATACTTTTAAAACGGTTTATTCTAATAAAACCTTTGATTATATGAGTTGTAAGAAACCGATTTTAATGGCGATAGACGGTGTTTCAAGAAAATTGGTAGAAGATGCGAAAGCAGGTTTTTATGTAGAACCTGAAAATGTTCAGGAGTATATGAAGGTGTTGGATTTTTATCTTCAACATCTGGAAATAATCAAGTTGCAAGGCGAAAATGGGTATCAGTATGCAAAAAAAAATTTTGATCGAAATGTTTTAGCGAAACAATATTTAAAGTATCTGCAAAATTTAATTATGCCCCCCGTTAAAAGTAATTAATAGGCATAATTAAAACTATATTAAATGAGGATGGCTTCTTTTGAATAATTGCCATTTTTGTTTTTTTAGAAAGTAATTCAACATTTCAAATTGTATAAATCCTTTTTAAAGCCTTCTCTCGATTTTTGTTGTGCATTTATTGGCATTTTATTATTGTCCCCCATATTGCTGATTGTTATCTTATTATTATTAATAGCCAACAATGGCAAGGCATTTTTCTTCCAAAAAAGGCCCGGTAAAAATAGTAGCGTTTTTAAAGTAATCAAATTTAAAACCATGACTGATCAAAAGAATAAGTTTGGGGATTTTTTACCTGATGCGGATCGCTTAACTAGTATTGGCAAATTTATTCGTAAAACATCTCTGGATGAGTTACCTCAATTAATAAATGTTTTAAAAGGTGATATGAGCCTTGTTGGCCCTCGTCCTTTACTGGTGGAATACCTGCCTTTTTATAATGAAAGGCAGGCTAGAAGGCATGATGTAAAACCAGGTATAACCGGCTGGGCACAGGTGAACGGCCGCAATGCCATTAGTTGGGAACAGAAGTTTGAATATGATGTTTGGTATGTTGATAATATTTCCTTTAAGACTGACCTTAAAATTCTTTGGATGACTATTAGCAAGGTTTCCAGGACTGAAGGGATAAGTTCTAATACTTCGGTAACAATGGAAAAATTTACAGGAACAATATGATCTTACTGGGTGCAAGCGGTCATGGAAAAGTTATTGCCGATATGCTAAAGCTTGCAGGTGAAAGGGAGATTGTTTTCTGGGATGATGACCCGGCGTCTTCACTTCCCGGTTTTATAGTAAGATCACGGGAAAAACACACAAAAGATAAAGTTATTCTTTGTATTGGAAACAATGCTACCAGAAAGAAAATTGTTAATACTTCGACTTATAATTATGGTACTGCCATTCATCCAACCGCAATCCTATCCAGTGATGTTCTAATTGGGCCAGGTACAGTAGTGATGGCTGGAGTTATTATCAATCCTGGTTCCTGTATTGGTAAGCATTGTATTGTTAATACTGCTGCAGTAATTGATCATGATGCCGTTATAGAAGACTATGTTCATATTTCTCCAAATGCTACTCTAGCTGGGAATGTTACAGCCAGGGAAGGCGCTTGGGTGGGTGCTGGCGCAACTATCATACAAGGCATCACTATTGGAAGGTGGGCTGTCATTGGAGCCGGCGCTGTTGTTATTAAAGATATTCCCGGCCATGCTGTTGTAGTGGGCAACCCGGCCAGAATAATCAAATACAATAAAGCTGTAGAATGAGGCCACGCTTCAAAAATATTTGGCTTTCCTTCAAAACAAACATTCAATTCCGCAAGCTTACAATTTAATTTTAATGACACAACCAAAAATATGGCTATCCTCTCCCCACATGGGCGGAAAAGAATTTGAATATGTTAAAGAAGCGTTTGATACCAATTGGATTGCGCCATTAGGCCCGCATGTAGATGGTTTTGAAAAAGACTTATGCAACTTTACCGGTTCTAAAAATGCTGCTGCATTAAATACAGGTACTGCCGCTATTCACTTAGCGCTGATATTATTGGGTGTACAAGCAGGTGATGAAGTTATTTGCCAGAGCTTTACTTTTTCCGCATCAGCAAATCCAATTGTTTATCAGGGCGCTATTCCAATATTTATTGATTCAGAAACCGATACCTGGAATATGTGCCCAAAACATTTGCGTTTGGCAATTGAAGACAGGGTATCAAAAGGAAAAAAACCGAAAGCAATTATCCCGGTACATTTATATGGCATGCCCGCCCAAATGGAGGAAATAATAGCAATTGCAAACGAATTTGAAATCCCCATTATAGAAGATGCGGCTGAAAGTTTAGGCTCATTGATAAAAGGAAAGGCATGCGGAACTTTTGGTAATCTTGGGATATTGTCATTTAACGGCAACAAAATAATAACTACCAGCGGGGGCGGCGCATTAATTTCTGATAATGAAAACCATATAAAGCAAGCTCGCTTTTTGGCTACGCAAGCCCGGGACGCGGCACCGCATTACCAGCATTCGCATATCGGTTATAATTATCGGATGAGCAATGTATGTGCGGCTATCGGACGTGGGCAAATGACCGTGCTGGATGAACGGGTTGCGCAAAGAAGAAGCAACTTCGATTATTATGTAAAACACCTTGCTGCTATGGATGGTATTACATTTTTAACGGAACCCACAGGCTACTTTAGCAACCGCTGGTTAACGGCCATTTTAGTGGATGCTTCAAAAACAAATGGAATAACAAGGGAAGTTATAAGGCTTGCCCTGGAAAAAGAAAATATAGAAAGCAGGCCATTATGGAAACCAATGCATCTACAACCGGTGTTTGCAGCGTCCCCTTTTTATGGGGACGGCACTTCGGAACGGCTATTTGAGAATGGGCTTTGCCTTCCATCAGGTTCAAACCTCACTCAGGCGGATTTGGAAAGGGTGGTGTCAGTAATTGTAAAATTGCTAAATTTATTATAACACATCAATTTATTGCTATCAGGTTAAAGCAAGGGTAATTTCGATTAAAATATTTTGTTGCCTGGGTAAAATTAAAATAAGGGTGGCCATTGAGCCACCCGGTTCATTTGTAATAGCAACAAGAAGTTACCGGACAAGAGTCTCCGGCGATAGAGGAAAACGCTTGGCCCTAAGGGTTCTAAGCCCCCTCTCTTTTGGAGAGGGGGTTGGGGGTGAGGTATCCTGAAAACAAAGTCCGGTGCCAGGGACATATCACATTTCATTTACTATATTGCCTAAAAAAAATTTCTCTACACTTAAATTACCGCATTGATCTCATTTTTATATGATTTAAAGGGCCAGGCCACCATACTCAACGGATTAATAATACTTTTAATTCTGGCATTCGTTTTCAAAAGGCATCAAAAAAGGAAACCGGCCATTTTATTATTAAGTATTTCGATACTAATATTTTTATTATGTTCCACTTACTATTTGCCCCATTACCTGGCGGATAAATTAGAGCGAAAATATTCGCCATTCAATCTGCCGGCTAATAATATTGATAGCGGAAAAGTATCGATCATTGTATTGGGAAGTGGTTATACCCTGGATAAAAGATTACCCGCCACTGCCCAAATAGGGCTGGGGGCATTAGGACGGTTAGTGGAAGGTATCAGGATCCACCGGTCAATAAAAAACAGTATGATCATATGTTGCGGTAATTCATCGCTTGGCCTGGAAACCCAGGCACAGGTTACCAAAAGGGCCGCTATTGTTCTGGGTGTTGATGCAGGAAAGCTTGAAACATTGAATAAGCCTGGCACTACCCAGGAAGAAGCCAAAGAATCGGGTAAGCATTATGACAAAACTTCCAAACTGATCATTGTTACTGATGCCATACACATGCCCAGGGCAATAAAATTGTTTAAAGGGGAAGGGTTTGATCCAATAGCCGCTCCCACAAATTATAAGGTAAACGAAGGCCCTAACCAGGAAGGCATGAAATGGTGGCCTTCTGTTGGCAATATTAGCCTGATGAATTATGTTATCCACGAATGGCTGGGAAATTTAAA
>JANOTW010000993.1:0-2860 GCA_031416575.1 Ferruginibacter sp. | reverse complement strand
CAAAAATTTTTCCTCACGTTTTTTAACTTGTGCGGTGTAGTTCTGTTTCTATAATCATGTCACACTTTCTGGCTTTAAAATTATAATGCGCCTGCCCTGTGTGCAAATATGATTTGCGTTCAATAACAAATAGGAATAGTTTTATGGCAGGGATACTAAATAAATCATGCACGGCCCGGAAATATTATATGCGTAATATACACTGTGGTAATAATAATATTTAACCCATCTGCTTTATATGAAACCTTCAATACTTGTAATAGGTAGTTCCAATACCGATATGGTAATAAAAGCGCCGCGCCTTCCTGCGCCCGGCGAAACTATTTTGGGCGGGACATTTTTAATGAACCCCGGTGGTAAAGGCGCAAACCAGGCCGTGGCTGCATCGCGGCTGGGCGGGGCGGTAACTTTTATCTGCAAAACAGGCAACGATATTTTTGGCAGGCAATCGGTAGAGTTATTTAAACAGGAAGGCATTGATACCTCTTTCATTTTTACCGACCCTCAGCAACCTTCAGGTGTTGCCCTGATTGCGGTGGATGATAATGCGGAAAATTGTATTGTGGTAGCATCGGGGGCCAATGCCTGCCTAACTGCTCAGGATATTATGCTGGCCACGGATTGTATGGAAAAAGCAGCCATCATTTTAATGCAATTGGAAATTCCGGTTGAAACGGTTGCACACGCAGCAACTGTTGCCGCAGCCCTTCACATAAAAGTCATTTTAAACCCTGCCCCCGTATGCGCACTGAATGATGAATTGCTAAAGCTGGTTTCCATCATAACACCCAACGAAACCGAAGCTTCCATGCTTACGGGTATAAAAGTTACCGATGAAGCGACTGCAACTCAGGCGGCTAAATATTTACATGCAAAAGGTATTGCGACAGTCATCATAACTTTAGGTTCCAAAGGCGCATTGGTATTGCATGAAGATGTATGCACGGTTGTGCATGCACCGGTAGTACAGGCAATAGACACGACTGCCGCGGGGGATGTATTCAATGGTGCGTTAGCGGTAGCATTATCGGAAAATATGACAATGGTGCCTGCAGTGGAGTTTGCCTGCAAAGCCGCGGCTCTTTCTGTTACGCGTATGGGCGCACAGGCATCGGCGCCGTATAAACATGAATTGAATTTTCAAGTTTAATGCATAAAAAAAATTACATGAAAAAATTAATGGTGTGCACCTGTTTTCTTTTTGCGGCGCAAAGCATGCTGGCGCAAGAAACAATCACTATTTCCAAAGACGTGCTGAAAGATAAAATTAAAGGAGGCTGGGCCGGACAAACCATTGGCGTTACTTTTGGCGGGCCTTATGAATTCCGTTTTCAGGGAACTTTTATCGGCGATTACCAGCCATTGGTTTGGAATGATGATTTAGTGAAAAAGAATATGCTGGACAATGCAGGCCTGTATGATGACCTGTACATGGACCTCACATTTGTAGATGTGTTTGAAAAGTATGGTTTCAATGCGCCGGTTGATTCTTTTGCAAACGCCTTCGCACATGCAGGTTATATGTTGTGGCATGCCAATCAGGCGGGGCGTTATAATATTTTAAATGGCATTAAAGCGCCGCAAAGCGGCGCATGGCAAAACAACCCTCATGCAGATTGCATAGACTATCAGATTGAAAGTGATTTTGCAGGATTGATGAGCCCGGGCATGCCCAATACCGCATCAGCCATCAGTGATAAAATAGGGCACATCATGAACTATGGCGATGGATGGTATGGCGGCGTGTATGTTGGTGCGATGTACGCACTTGCTTTTACTTCAAACGATATAAATTATGTGGTGAATAAAGCATTGGAAACCGTGCCGGCCCAAAGTGAATTTTATCAATGTATTCAGGATGTAATTGAATGGCACAAAAAATACCCGGACGACTGGAAGCAAACCTGGCTGAACGTTCAGCAAAAATGGGCGAACGATATTGGTTGCCCCGAAGGTGTATTCGCACCCTTTAATATTGATGCGAAAGTAAATGCCGCTTATGTAGTAACCGGCTTATTGTACGGCGGTGGCGACTTTACGAAATCGCTTGAAATTACTACCCGGTGCGGACAGGATGCAGACTGTAACCCATCAACTGCCGGGGGCATTCTTGGCGTTGTTTTGGGCTATGATAAAATACCGGCTTACTGGAAAAAGGGTTTGCGGCAAGCGGAAGATATTGATTTCAAATATACAACGATGAGTTTAAATGACGTGTATGAAATTGGCTACAAACATGCACTGCAAAACATAGAACGGAATGGTGGTAAAGTAAATGCCGGCAATGTAATCATCGCGGTACAACAACCCGTGGCGGTAAAGTTCGAGAAAAGTTTTGACGGGCAATACCCTGTTGCAACAACCCCTGTAAAATGGAATGCAAATAAGGACGAATTGAGTTTTGATTTTGAAGGAATTGGTTTTGCATTGAAAGGCGACGCATCGAAGTGGGACAGTAAATCAACTTATGTTTTTAATACGGAACTTTACCTTGATGGCAAATTAATTGAAACGCCTAAACTGCCTGTAAGCTTTACCAGGCGCCGTTATGACCTTGCATGGAAGTACCAGTTGCCCAAAGGAAAACATGCTGTAAAAATGAAAATACGCAATGCTTCAAAAGACCATGAAATAAGGGCTGCCGAAGCAATCATTTATTCGGATAAGCCTGTTGATGGGATGCAGGAAAATATCAATGCCGCAAAAAAATAAAGTTAACCCGCGATAAAACCAACAGCCATGTTCATCATAGAAAATTATTCAACAGCAATTTTATTCTGCATCATTACCATGATATGCTGGGGGTCGTGGGCCAACACGCAAAAGCTTGCTGCAAGCGCCTGGCGTTTTGAATTATTTT
>JANOTW010000992.1:0-3365 GCA_031416575.1 Ferruginibacter sp. | reverse complement strand
ATTCGGCAAACGCCTCGGAGAAGTAAGGAAAAATAAAAAAATGAGCCAGGACGAACTGGCTAAAAACTTAGATGTGCATGGCGCTGTTATCGGCCGCTATGAACGGGACGAAGTAAAACCTTCCATTGAGATGGCCGCCGCGATCGCCGAAGCCCTGGAAGTATCCTTAGATTATTTAGTGGGCAACTCTGATTTACTCCTGGAAAAAAATGTAGTCAATAAAATTCTGGATATACAAAAACTCAATACAGAAGATAAAGGACATGTATTTGCTATGCTGGATGCTTTTCTGCAATCTCAAAAAGCTAAAAAAGTTTTTGCTTCGTAAAACTATAAAGCCACTCATTGAGTGGCTTTATAGTTTTAATTTGTTACCCTACGCTGTGTTGTTGGTATGCCCTGCTGCTTGCCTACCCTGCATACGCAACAACGGCTAACAGTCGGCTTCGATTTTTTAACGACCATACCAACAAAGGCAAAGAAAAGCGTACGCATAAAAAAGCCACCAGCTTTTTAAAACTGATGGCTTTACTGCTTTTTAATTTGCTACACTTTTACACGGCACAAGGTGCCAACGCTCATTACCCACGCCTCAACCTTGCGCCAATGCGGGAGCCAATGCGGGGTTCAATTAATGATAACGAACTGCTGACGATGTTCGCTAAAGTGCAATTGCTTTCTAATAAACAACAGGATACGGTAAAGGATTTTCTTTCCGCTTTTGTCCTTAAAACCGATTTGCAAAAAAACCTTGCCGCTAAATAAAAATTAACTGATGCCCTTACTACTTTTTAGTTAGCTACCTTTTTACATGGCACAAGGTGCCAACGCTCATTACCCACGCCTCAACCTTGCGCCAATGCGGGGCCAATGCACGAGTCCGCTGATTTCGAAGATATTCCTTGCGCCAAAGGGGTAATGGTAAGCTTTGATTTTATTTCGGTTAGTTCCATTGAAAAATATTTTTCATTTTTATGCACTTGCAATTTCACAAGCAAAATTAGCAAACATGTCTAATATAAACAAGCAACATAATCTATTTTTTTGCTCTCTTGTCTAAACACTCTTGCCAATGCTTGATTTTTAAGCTAAATTTGCTGTATAATTTTACGCTAATGCTTAATAAAACAGAATTTGCAGACAGGTTAAAGGAACTCCGTAAAAAAAAGGGAATTTCGCAAGGCGAACTGGCGGCACTGATAGAAGTACACTTTACACAAGTGAGCCGCTACGAACGGGGCGAAACAAAACCAAACGCCGAAGCAATGACCAAACTGGCAAAGGCATTGGATACTACGGTGGATTTTTTAATGAATGGAACGGCTGACGATGTGGTAAAGGATGCTGGACTGGAAAAAGAACTGATAAGTCGCTTTAAAGAATTGCAGGACTTGGAAACCGAAGACAAAAGAACGGTACTATCATTAATGGATGCCTATATCGCTAAAACAAAAATTCAAACACTGCTTCACGCTAAATAATTTATATCATGGATACTATGCTGATACAATTAACCAACCAAAAAGCTGCAGGGCTTTTGCATGAGTTGGAAGAACTGCATTTGATAAAAGTGTTAAAAGAAAATTTTACTCCTGTAAAAACAAAACTCTCTGATAAATACAAAGGCATTATCAGCAAAGAGCAAGGGCAAAACCTAAACGAACACATTAAACAAATGCGTAGCGAATGGAACTGTATTTAATTGACACCAATGTAGTCTCTGATTATTTTTCCGCTTCCTTCTCTATCGCTGGAATGGCTTTCATGGATACGGCTATTGATGCCGTCCCTAATATTTCTATCATTACACAAATAGAGTTACTGTGCTGGAATACCGATGAAGTTACATTACAAAATGTACAAAATTTTATTGCCGATAGTGTTGTATTGGATATTAGCCCTGATGTGATTACACAATGTGTAAACCTACGCAAAGGCAAAAAAATAAAAACACCCGATGCTATTATTGCCGCCACTGCGCTGGCTTACAGCTACACTATTATTACCAACAACGAAAAAGATTTTGCTAATATCCAGGGATTGAAAATTATTAACCCAATGAAGTTGTAAAATAAAAAAAACACCAGCTTTTTATTACTGATGGCTCAATGTTTTTGTTAGATAGCCTTTGCAAGGCACAGGAAGCACCGCTGCATTGCCACGCCTCATTCCTGCGCCAACAACAGTCTTTTAATTTCAAGAGCCGCTTGCACCAAACAGGGGGATGCCCTTACTACTTTTTAGTTAGCTACCTTTTTACACGGCACAAGGTGCCAACGCTCATTACCCACGCCTCAACCTTGCGCCAATGCGGGTTTGGCAGCACTTAATGCACAGCTCTTTTTGGAGTCGGCACAAGGATTGCCAACGCTCATTACACTCCCGACACCCTTGCGCCAATGTGGGGATAAAGCTACCGTCTTTGAGATAATTGACGCTTTTCTCCGGGATAGAAAAGCTAAAAAAGCTTACGCATAAAAAACCACCAGCTTTTATTACTGATGGCTCAATGTTTTTGTTGCCTAACTTACGCAAGGCACAGGAAGCACCGCTGCATTACCCACGCCTCATTCCTGCGCCAGGCTGAGCTTTAATCGTTGGCGGGAAGAAGTTTTTTCTACTAATAAAATCTATCACGGTATCGCTTTCTATAAGCTTCAACTTTTCTTTTATTAGACGTAAGCGATTAGAAAAATCATTTAGCAGCTTTGGAGCTGTTTCGCCATATACAAATTTTGTTACTGTGTCTTTATTAATATTAATTAGCGACAATTTATAGGATGCCTGGTCTACAGCATCTTCACTATAAACACTATCATACTGTTTAAACGGAATGGTTTGCACAAAACTATCAAGGCTTTCTATATCATTATTTGACAATTGCCCGATATGATATTTTATAGTCCATCTACCTTCACCAACGATACACATACCATCAGAATTTATTTTTATTGAGTATGCCACTTTCCAGCCACTATCAAAAGTGTAATCTATTTCCTTGATTTTTTTAAACGACACTTTATTATCAGTAGCACTATTGCAACTAAAAAGCATAATCAATATTATCAAAAGATTTTTCATGACCTATTTTGTTTTTCCATCGTTATCTAATTGAACTCCCCCGCTATAATTCCACATATCATTGAGCATTTTTTGTTCCGATGAAAAAACTTTCAAGATGTCATTTAATTGTTTCATGCCGTCAAAGGCTGCTCCAGGCCAAAGGTTATTAGTATTATAACCGTTTTTCATGTAATCCATTAAAACTTGGTAATGCTGGTAATGACCCGATGAACCTGCTGCATTTTTTACATCCTGACCTATGTTGCTGTAATCAAATTTTTTATTATCAAGAAAATCTTTTG
>JANOTW010000991.1:0-2972 GCA_031416575.1 Ferruginibacter sp. | reverse complement strand
ACCAAAAGAAATTTTAGAATATGAAGACTGAAACTAAAAAAACAGTACAAGAAAAAGAGTTTGACACAGTCAAAACTTTTAGAGCAATCAAGGACAAAATATCTTTGGAAATGACAAATATGAACTTTGAGCAAATCAAAGAATATTTGAAAACTAATAGTGCGAAACTCTATACTAAATAGCACAGCACACAACAACAAGAGTATTGCCAATAGTGGGGCTGAACGTTGGAGCAATCGGCTACATACCGCTATCAGCTTTGGTTCGGGCGGAAGGAACTCTTTTGCACATCGGAATAAATTTTTCATTTTTGAATAAATATTGAGCTTCGGTTGCCAGGCGGACGTTTTACAACTTCCCCACCATCGGCAATACAAATTTTCCCTGGCTGGTGGAACACCAGCCAGTCCGCTGAAGCGGATGTCCCACCAGCCACTGGCTTGATAAGTGGAGCGAAAATTTGAAATTTACCCGATGCGTAGTATTTATTATTTGTTTAAAAAAACTAAAAACAGGTTCCTGGATTGAATGCTTAATGTAACTTTTGTAACCGAATATCCCTTTTACTTACAACATCTTTGCAGCCATACAAATAAAAAAAATCATGGAAGTAGTAAGTTTTTTTCTGGCTGCATTGGTAGGGGTGTCATTAGGGTTGATTGGTAGCGGCGGCTCTATATTAACCGTACCCATTTTAGTGTATGTAATGGGGGTTAACCCTGTATTGGCCACCGCGTATTCTTTATTTATAGTTGGTTCTACAGCCCTGGTGGGTGGCGTGCAAAGTGCAATGCAAAAAACCGTGGATTTCAAAACTGTTTTCATATTTGGCCTTCCTTCTATCGCGGCGGTATATGCCACCCGTATGTGGCTGCTACCAATAATTCCCGAAAAACTTTTTTCTATAAGCGCATTGGTTATTACAAAACCTATTGGGTTGATGCTGCTTTTCGCAGTAGTAATGATACTGGTGTCGGTAAGTATGATAAGACCGGGTAAAAATAAAGAAGCAATGGGGAATGCACCCATGGTTTACAATTATCCGATGATTTTATTGGAAGGCGCAGCGGTAGGAATACTTACAGGTTTGGTAGGCGCCGGTGGCGGGTTTCTGATCATTCCGGCCCTTGTATTACTTGCCCGGATGCCTATGAAGTTAGCGGTTGGTACCTCTCTTTTTATCATTGCCGCAAAATCCCTGATCGGTTTTATCGGTGATGTGCAAGGCAGCCAGGTTATAGATTGGAAATTATTAGGCAGCTTTACCGCCTTTGCCGTAATAGGTATTTTTATCGGAATATTTTTATCAAGGAAAATGCACGGCGACAAACTTAAAGTAGCTTTTGGCTGGTTTGTATTGGTAATGGGCATTTATATAATTGTCAAGGAAATATTTTTTCCAGCCGCAGGAGGACATTGATAGCAGCACTCTTTAGGTAATAATAAATACAATAGCCCAAATCCCCGGGCAATGCCATTCAATTTAAAGTATTGATGGCAAGTAATATCATCAATGAATGTGCTGATGGATGCGCTAAAGTAAAACCCCTTTCATATTACGACATTGTATTTGTCTAATTACTACGCAGGTAAAGATCCCCAATGGTATGCGGTACACGAGTGCGACGCAACGATGTTGAGAAATGAAATATAGTTTGGACAAAAAACTGTATTGCGAAATCCCGATTTTTATCGGGAATCCCACGAAGTACTTCTGCCGGGACAACAGAAAAAGTTATTACTTAAAAATGTGCTGCCATGAAAGTTGAATAATCACAAGAAGTTTTAGCGTAAAAAATAAAACCTTAACTTGACAGCATACGCCGGTTATTCGGGGGGCCAATGGGGTTTTTGTGAAGGGTTGGTGGGGAGGTGAAACCAAGTGAACGTTATAAGCTGGACAATTTTAATAAAAAAAAAAGCAACCAATAAGATGAGCAAAAAAAAAGATCTGCTTTTTAATTCAATGGTATTTGCCTTTATGCTGTTGCCTTGCCTGGCATTTGCGCAATCCAATATCATCGCAGGCAATAATGGAAAGGCGCAGTTTACCTCGGAAGCCCCGCTGGAATTAATAAAAGCAACTTCCGATAAACTGAAGGGCGCTATTGATCAATCAAAAAACACCTTTGCCTTTGCTGTTGATATGAATTCATTCAATGGATTCAACAGCGCTTTACAAAAGGAGCATTTTCACGAAAACTACATGGAAACGGCTAAATTTCCCAAAGCATCCTTTACTGGTAAATTTATAGAGCAGGTTGATTTTTCCGTAAATGGTTCATACGAAGTAAGGGCGAAAGGAATGTTTACCGTTCACGGTGTTCAAAAAGAACGAATCATAAAAGGAACGATGGCCATTAATAAAGGCGCTATCACCATTAGCGCCGCATTTACCGTTCGTTTGGAAGACCATGATATTAAAGTGCCTAAAATTGTTTACGAAAAAATTGCGGAAGAAATAAAAGTTGACATCAATATCCAGTTTAAACAATAAAAAAATGCTTAACCGAATAAGGCGGTGCATCCCGAATTACCGCTTCCCTTTCGTAGCCGTGCCCGGTGAAGGCAAAGGCTACTGTGGCCTGCCCTGGCTGGTATCCCAAATAGCCGGTAACAAAAAAATGCTTAACCGGATAAGGCTGCTTTTTATTATTTCCTGTTGCCTTGTCGCAGTACCTGTTGACCTGCATTCACAGGTTCCATATTTCCAAAACATCGTGTTTGATAAGGAAAAAAAAGAGGCGAAACTTTTAAAGATATACCAGGATAAAAAGGGATATATATGGCTGGGTACAAACTTCGGTATTTGCCGGTATGATGGGATAAATTTCAGGTGCCTTGAAAAAGACAGCAACCTGGTAACCACTATAGCGGAAAGTAATAATGGCGTGTTGTGGATTGGGCATATTAATGGTGTAATTGAATATGTTGAAAATGATACGGTAAAGAAATTCATGCCGGAAGAAGGC
>JANOTW010000990.1:0-2354 GCA_031416575.1 Ferruginibacter sp. | reverse complement strand
CTAAGTTCCTGATGAAAAAAATCGGGTGCTGGAGACATATATATAGTGTTTTCAATTACTTCACACAAAAGCCCCTCGGGAAGCAGTTCGTATAATTCCACCGCAGTACGGGGCATTTTATCCTTTATTTTTATCAAGCTGCTCATAAGTTAAAGTTACAAAAAAACTGTTTATTTACCACCAGTCAAAAATAAACACTTTCTTTTCTATCTGCATAATAGCTGCCTGTTTTTACCCTCCTCAATTTATAAAGCGGAAGGAAGTTATCCCGATGTATATCGCAGTTTATATTCAAGTTATAGGATTAGGTGTTTTATTCGCAAAGGTGCTACCAGTATCAATTTGATCAATGAATTTTGGTTCTGGTTAAAATCAGTAACTGCATAAGCCGCCTCTTTTGGTTCGGTACCGACGTAGTCGGTATTCAAAAAATGCGAAGCTTATTTTTTGAAAGAAGCAAAAGCAGCGGCGTTGCAAGAGTTACGTCCCGATTGCCTTCGGGAGGGAGGCGAAAGCAACGAATTTAAAAGAGAAAACGAATATGGTAGGGCGTTTGCGCATAATACAACTAATCCTATCAAGTTATTCATGCCTGCAATTTAAAGTACGCTGCAAATCCTGCTGCTACGGCGGTGCATCACCTTTTTAAAAGACCTAACCGCCATGTAGCAGGGGGGGTGCAAAATATTGATAGCCCTGTTATACATTTGGTTTCAGGGGTACCGACTTAATTTTTTCAATGGGATCCAAAATTTCCTTTAACAAAAAAATAGGCATTATATTCGCTAAATCAAATTTGAATTAATTTTATTAGCCATTAAACTTATAAAACATGGAAGCAGTAAAACCCAAAATATTATTATGCGAAGATGATACCAACCTGGGCATGGTTTTAAAAAACTACCTGGAATTGAATGATTATGAAGTGATCCTTGAAAGGGATGGCCGACTGGGCCTCGCAGCTTTTCAGCGGGAAAAATTTGATATATGCCTGCTGGATGTAATGATGCCCAACATGGACGGCTTTACACTGGCCGAAGAAATACGTGATGTCAATCCTGATGTGCCCCTGTTTTTCCTTTCGGCCAAAACAATGAAAGATGATATTATACAGGGCTACAAACTGGGCGCTGATGATTATATCACCAAACCCTTTGACAGTGAAGTATTATTGCTTAAAATAAAAGCCATATTAAAGCGCAATGAAGAATTGCACCGGGAGGAAGTGAATGCTGAATTTGATATGGGCAAATACCATTTTAATCCACGCTTAAGGGAATTGACAATTGATGGAAAGGTTCAGGTGTTATCCCCCAAGGAAAATGAATTGTTGAAAATGTTATGTGAGTATAAAAATGATTTGTTATCACGGGAAATCGCATTGAAGAAAATATGGGGAAGCGATACCTATTTCAACGGACGCAGCATGGATGTTTACATTGCCAAGCTGCGCAAGTATTTAAAAGAAGACAGCACCATCGAAATTGTAAATATACATGGTAATGGATTCAGGCTGGTGGCGGCATAATTCAATGTAAAAGATTTTTTAATACGGGCCCTGATTGATGGAGCCCGTTTTTTATGCCCCAGCCCTAAAGGGCAATGTCATTTAGTTAAGGATTTTTTTAATGAATTGCCAGGTTTTGAAATCCAAGTTTACAAAATCACCGGTTTAGCTAAATAATGTGTTATCCATGCCCCTGTTGTAAACCTTTCCCAGATGAGCATACGCTTTTGCGGTAGCTTCCCTTCCCCTGGCGGTTCTTTGTAAAAATCCTTCCTGTATCAAAAACGGTTCATACACTTCCTCCAGTGTACCCGCTTCTTCGCCAACCGCTGTGGCGATGGTGGTAATGCCAACAGGCCCACCTTTAAATTTATCAATAATGGCATTCAATATACGATTGTCCATTTCATCCAGCCCATGTTCATCCACATTCAATGCTTTTAATGAATGCTGAGTAATGCCAATATCAATGGCGCCATCATTCAATACCTGCGCAAAATCCCTCACCCTTCTTAGTAATGAATTGGCAATACGCGGAGTACCCCGGCTACGCCGCGATATTTCATCAGCGGCATCCGTTGTTATGGAAGTTTTTAATATTGATGCGGAACGAAGAATAATCTTTTGGAGTGTAGCCGCATTGTAATACTCCAGCCTGGATTTAATACCAAACCTGGATAGCAGCGGCGCTGTCAATAAACCACTTCGGGTAGTAGCGCCTATCAAAGTAAAAGGGTTTAGATTGATCTGTACGCTCCTTGCATTGGGGCCGCTGTCAATCATAATATCAATGCGGTAATCTTCCATGGCCGCATACAAATACTCCTCCACCACATTACTCAGTCGA
>JANOTW010000989.1:0-2854 GCA_031416575.1 Ferruginibacter sp. | reverse complement strand
ACTGAAGAACCCGTAGATCTGTTCACTGGATTTTAGAGTTAATTTTACCCCCCTGCTTTTCATTTTTAAAAACCCATGCAGTAAAATCAGTACTTTCAGAGGAAAAAAAACTCATTTTTCATTTATCTCGGACAATAGTGAAAAACAATTACTAAATATAACTTTAGCATTCCCCGCCCCCGCGGTTTTAACTGCGTTCTTTTTTATTTTTATTGAATAAATCCTGCCTTTTGCGGGATACCCTTATTAAGCTTCATTGGCAGGCCCTCCCAATCTTTTATCGGGCCCTTCCCGCTTAGCGGAATAACTTTGAATATCCGGCAGCACTTTCAATTTGCATTTTTTGCACCTTTAAAATTATATTTCTTTATATAAATTAGCGCCTGTTGGTAAATGCCGTATTAATTTCTTTTCATTATCTTGACGCTTCAATTAAATCCTCAAAAAAATTTATATGGTTGAATCATTTGAAAAAATCCCCGTACATATATTTGGTACACCAAAAGAAGGTTCCATTTTCACTGCCGGTGAAATTGCCGCTCTCATAAAACAAAAACAATCCCTGGGACAAAACTGCGTGTTGGGCCTTGCTACCGGCTCTTCGCCCATAAGCCTGTACAGGGAGCTGGTGCGCATGCACAGGGAAGAAGGATTAAGTTTTCAAAATGTGATCAGTTTTAACCTGGATGAATATTACCCGCTGGAACGGGAGGCGGTTCAAAGTTATTGGAGTTTCATGCACCAATTCCTTTTTAACCACATAGATATTAAACGGGAAAATATTCATATCCCTGATGGGGAATGGAAGAAGGAGGATATAAAAAAACATTGCCTTCAGTTGGAAGCCAAGATTGACGCGGCTGGCGGCATGGATCTTCAAATACTGGGAATAGGCAATAACGGGCACATTGGTTTTAACGAACCCGGTTCAAGTATCTATTCCAAAACAAGGCTTGTAACCTTAGACAACTCAACCCGGGTTGCTAATGTCAAAAATTTTCAAAATATCAGCAGGGTTCCAAGGTTGGCTATAACGGCGGGTATCAGCACCATCATGAAAGCAAAACGCATTATTTTGCTGGCTTGGGGATTCAAGTCGGCCATTGTAGCCAAATCAGTAGAAGGAAACGTTACCGAGCAGGTGCCTGCAAGCCTTTTGCAAACACATAGCGATTGCCTGTTTGTAATTGACGATCAGGCAGCGTCTGAATTAACCCGGATTAAATATCCCTGGCTGACCGGGGAGATTGAATGGACACCCAAAATGGTCCGCAAGGCGGTGGTGAACATGACCTTAAAAACGGGAAAGCCGGTATTAATGCTTACCAACAAAGATTACAATGATTATTCCTTAGGCGACCTGTTGGTTGAAAAAGGAGAAGCCTATGAAATTAATTTACAGGTTTACTATATGCTTCGCGACAGCATCACGGGATGGCCCGGTGGCAAACCGAATGCAGTGATCCCCGGCCACCCGGAAAGAAGTGAGATACAGCCAAAACGATGCGTCATCTTCTCCCCTCATCCCGACGATGACATTATCAGCATGGGTGGTACATTCATGCGTTTGCATGACCAGGGCCACCAGGTACACATAGCTTATCAAACCAGTGGCAACATTGCCGTTACGGATGAATTTGTAACGCGTTTTCTTGACTTTGCCGTTGGCTTTGAAGAACTAAGTGGAATTGACAGCAGCTTGTCAACGGCCATATTGGATAAAGCCCGTCATTTTCTCGACAACAAGAAACCCAATCAGGTTGACACCGATCAGATCAGGCAAATTAAAGGGCTGATAAGAAGGTGTGAAGCCAGGGCAACCTGCCGGTATGTTGGTTTAAAGGATGACCAAATCCATTTTCAAAATCTTCCCTTTTATGAAACAGGCACCATTCAAAAAAATCCCATGGATGAAGAAGATGTGCAAATAACGGTGGCATTGCTCCGCAAACTAAAACCACACCAGGTTTACTGTGCAGGCGACCTTGCGGATCCTCATGGCACACACAAAGTTTGCCTTGATATTATATTTGAATCATTGAAAAGGATCAAAGCTGAAGGCGATGAATGGATAAAGGATTGCTGGGTATGGCTGTACAAGGGTGCCTGGCAGGAATGGGATATTTCCGAAATCGAGATGGCTATCCCGATGAGCCCGGACCAGGTGATGAAAAAACGCTACGGTATATTTATTCACCAGTCGCAAAAAGATATGGTGCCGTTCCAGGGCGATGACAGCCGCGAATTTTGGCAAAGGGCGGAAGAAAGAAACAGCAACACAGCCGACTTGTATGCCAAATTGGGATTAACCAAATATGCAGGAATAGAAGCGTTTGTAAGATGGCATTATTAAAGGTATTTTTCAAAACAGCAAAAAGAAACAGGGTACATCAATAGGTTCAGAACTACAACCTTTCGCGGTTTAAAGTGCAGGATAGTTTATTTTTTTGTCCAGGCATCAGAAACTTGAATAAGCATCGTTGCACGTGAGGGCCGCACTTCTATACAGCCATTCTTTTTTTTGTCCGGGCTGAAGTTTTTCATGGCATCATCGTTGCATCGCCCTCTTGTACTGAATACCATTGGGGAACTTTAATTGCGTTATAATGAGCGGTTCTTTAGGCGTAGGTAATGAACTGGCAGAAGGCCTCCCCTTTTGGAACACCCGATTTTTCGGGAAGGGCAATGTCATTTAGTTAAGCGAAATTGTTATTTTGTTCAGTAGGAACAGTATGTGAATTTCTCATTATTTTTTCACTAAATGATATTACCCTTTGAAGCCATTTATTTTGGGCGCATCCCAAATTGTCGCTGGCTGGTGGGACACCAGCCAAGGGAAGCCCGCCGAGTGGTC
>JANOTW010000988.1:0-3674 GCA_031416575.1 Ferruginibacter sp. | reverse complement strand
TTTTATTTTGCGCCAACTGGTTTTTTTGCTCAGGGGTTAGTACTTTACTCATTTGCTCTTTTTGTACTTTGAGGATTGCTTCTTTTTTGGCATTATAATCCTTCACGGTCATGTTTTCATTTTTCTTGAGTTCAGTCAATTGATTTTTAGTGTTTTCCCTGCTGGCTTTCATTTGCTCTTTTTGAGCTGTACTAAGGTTTAAGCCTTTCATCATCATACCCTTTTCATGGTTGGGTTTATGATGTTTCATCTTACGGGCTTCCTGCGCATTGGCACTGAAAATAAAGGTGGCAACAACCAACATACTTATTACAATCTTTTTCATAATTATCTTTTTTATTTTGTACAGGTAATAGACGCTGAACCGGTAGCAGGGTTTAAGGCTTCGGTATAAAGAAAAGTTAAAGGCGTTGGGATGTTGTAAAAATTTGATGACAGAATTTTTGTCTTTTATCTAAAATAAAATCTTGCCTCAAAAATTGTCTGCGCTGTTTTATTCATAGAAGCAAAAAGGCCGCCCCACAAACTTGTTAGGCGGCCTTTTTTAATTTTCGAAAATCATTTCCCTTTATTAGCCAATTGCCCGCAAGCAGCATCAATGTCCTTTCCACGGCTTCTTCTAACCCTTACATTCACCCTGTTTTTTGCGAGATGATCCGTAAATCGCTGGGTAGTATCTTCATCAGGCTTTGTGAATTTGGCGCCATCTATTGGATTGTATTCAATTACATTTACCAAATGAGTAGGCACCTGACGGTAAATTTTCGTTAATGCTTCTGCATCTTCGATAGAGTCGTTGAGGTCTTTAAAGAGGATATATTCCAATGTGATATCATTTTTTGTTTTATCATAAAAATAATTCAACGCCTCTATCAAAGTGGCGATGCTGTTACTTTCGTTGATGGGCATTATCTGGTTGCGCTTTTTATCATCGGCGGCGTGTAATGAAAGGGCAAGATTAAACCGTACCCTGTCATCACCAAGCTGCTTAATTTGCTTAGCCACTCCTGCGGTAGAAACGGTAATTCTTTTGGGGCTCATGGCCATACCATCATTGGAGATCAGTTTATCAATGGCCTTTAAAACATTTTTATAGTTCAGCAATGGCTCACCCATACCCATAAAAACAACATTGGAAAGCTTTTTATCAAAGGTTTTTTCTGATTGCTGGTTGATGAAAGCTACCTGGTTATAAATTTCATCATAATCTAAATTTCTTTTACGCTCCATAGTGCCGGTAGCGCAAAACTTACAGCTCAGGCTGCAACCGATTTGAGAGGATACACAGGCAGTATTCCGCTTTTCGGTCGGTATCAATACACCTTCTATCATATGTCCATCATAGGTCATAAACCTTGATTTAATCGTGCCATCGCTGCTAAATTGGGTAGTATTTACGGTAAGCGCAGGTAAATTAAATTTCTCAGAAAGGTGTTGGCGTAATTCTTTGGAAAGATCCGTCATATCCTCAAAGCTTTGGGCATTTTTTTTCCAAAGCCATTCATGCACCTGTTTGGTACGAAATTTTTTTTCGCCGGTCATTTCAAAAAATTTCATCAATTCCTCCAAACTCAGGTGGCGAATGTTCTGTTTTACTGCTGTCATGTTGCAAAGATACCGTAAGTATATTTATTGCCAAATTGGGGGCTTTTACTGATTCATCCTACAGGGTCGAAGATTTTTCCCCATCCCAAACATTTGGAATGCGGTATGTAGAAATCAAATGATAATTGCATATTAAAAACTTTATCTTTCTTTGTAATGTCAGGATAAAAGAATTGTGGTTCACTTATTTCAACCGCGTAGATAAAAGATCCCCAATGGTATGCGGTACAAGAGGGCGATGCAACGATGATCCACATAGCTTATTAGCCCGGACAAAAAGTATGGTTCTTTAGAAAAGTCCCGGTGCAGCACACAAGCCTTACCCGGGATTACGATAACACAACGATGTTGAGCATTGGTAAAATGCTGGTCAAAAAAATGTATTTGCGAAATCCCGATTTTTTTTCGGGAATGCCATGAAATTCAAATGTTCGTAACACAAATAATAATATGCAAACTGTTTATGTAATTGATGCGCTGAGAACACCCATTGGGAAATATGGGGGGTCATTAAGTACCATCAGGCCGGATGACTTGCTGGCGCTGGTTATTAAAACATTGGTGAACAGGAACCCTTCCATTGACGTGAATGCGATTGAAGATGTGATTGCGGGCGCTGCCAACCAAAGCGGAGAGGACAACCGGAATGTAGCGAGAATGGCCGCGTTACTGGCCGGACTGCCCGTTACCGTTAGTGGCAATACGGTCAACCGTTTATGCGCATCGGGCCTGCAGGCAATTATGGATGCTTCAAGGGCCATCATGTGTGGCGATGGCGATTTGTATATCGGCTGCGGTGTGGAGAGTATGTCGAGGGCGCCATTTGTAATGCCAAAATCCGCCGCTGCGTTTGCAAGGGACCCCCAAATTTTTGATACTACCATGGGCTGGCGCTTTACCAATAAACAATTGGCCGTACTATATTATCCATACACAATGGGCGAAACCGCGGAGAATGTAGCAAAGCAATGGAATATAAGCCGCCATGCGCAGGACGAATTTGCCCTGGATAGCCAGCGAAAATATTTTAAAGCGCTGAAAGAAAATAAATTTAAAGAAGAAATTGTTCCGGTACAGGTTCAGATTGGGAAGGATGTATTTGATTTTGATAAAGATGAACATCCACGGGTTACTTCACTGCAACAATTAGCGTTTTTAAAACCGGCTTTTTTAAAAGATGGGACCGTAACGGCTGGTAACAGCAGCGGCATTAATGATGGCGCAGCCGCAATGTTATTGGCCAGTGAAGCTGCGGTAAAAAAATACAACCTGCAGCCAATAGCAAAAATCGTGAGCATGGCGGTTGCGGGGGTTGATCCTGCCGTAATGGGCATTGGGCCAGTGCCGGCTACTAAAAAAGCATTACAACGTGCAGGTATAAATGCTGCCGACCTGGACCTGGTAGAACTGAATGAGGCATTCGCTTCCCAATCCATAGCTTGTATTCATGATCTTGGCCTTGATCTGGAAAAGGTAAATGTAAATGGCGGCGCTATTGCATTGGGTCATCCGCTGGGATGCAGCGGTGTGCGCATTTCTACTACGTTGCTGCATGAGTTGAAAAAACGAAAAGGAAAATATGGGTTGGCTGCGATGTGCGTAGGGGTAGGGCAGGGGGCGGCGATTATTTATGAAGGGCTTTAGCGCTTTTTGAAGATTACCGCTTCATAAACCTGCTTTACACTGCCTTTATAATCTATTGACGCAAGTACCCATTCTTCTTCGCTATAATATTTTCTTACCTCAACGGGCATTTTTTTATTTTAAAATAACATTTTTTAGCCGAGGTTGTTTAATAATTTTCTTACCAATCTGTAATTTGTAAGGATGGATAATGCCAGCAAAACAGCCGCAACTATCATCACCATCCAATGCATCACCGGCGATAATTCTTCCCTGCCGTACATTACAAAATGTTGAAAGCTGAATTGCAATAATCCCGTTAATAATAAAGCCGAAACCACAATAGTGATATAAACCGGTATCCATTTTTTAGCTACTGTTTTACTGAGCCATTTTGGCGAGTAACCGAGTGTTAGCAGCAATTGCAGGTTGTCTTTACTTTTAGC
>JANOTW010000987.1:0-7742 GCA_031416575.1 Ferruginibacter sp. | reverse complement strand
GCGGCGGCTTATTTGGGTACTTGTACTGAATACCATTGGGGAACTTTAATTGCGTTATACTGAGCAATTCATTAGGCGCATTTTATGAACTGGTAGAAGGCCTCCCCGCTAACCAGCGGGGCCGGGGGCAAAACAGAGCCTTTATATTACGCCTCGCTTTAAAAACCAATTCGCCCTTTTAAAATAAATGCCCTGTAAATTTTACCTCCCGATGCATCGGGATTATTAGCGAAACATCACCCCCGGTTTATTTGAGTATTTGCCGACTTTCGGCATCCCGATGTTACACTTGAATCGGGACTTGTATTGAAGGATCTATGCCGTTTAGACGTTAAGACGTTTTTTTGATTATTGATAACTATTTTCTTGTTCAACACATAAAAACATCAACACATAAAAACATCAACACATCAACACATCAAAACATCAAAACATCAAAACATCAAAACATCAACACATCAAAACATCAAAACGCCTTAACGTCTAAACGGCAATATTATACCATTGGGGAACTTTAATTGCGTTATTTGTTGAGAAAAACAGTAGCCTTTAATGAATACCCCTGTATATTTCAATAAGCGGAAACACTTTAAATTTGCGTTTTTTTGCCATCCGGCTGGCGGGTTTGGGGCATTTTAATTTAGTAGGCGGGGCAAGTATATCTGAATTTAATAAACCGGTGGATGGGAGTTGTGAAGTTGCAGTTAATATAATTGAATTCAGCCGGAAACAAAAACCAACAGTGCCTGCCAAAAAGAGAACGTCAGAGTGGATAATAGCGGATGCGGCAAAAAACTTTTACCCTTCCTTACTTATTCGTAACCAATTATTCAAAACCGCTTTGGTCTCTTCCGAAAAATCTTTTATATCATCCTCCGTTATCTGGCCATCTGCATAAATACCGGCCAACGTAATCAGATACCCGGATCCTGTTAAACCATCATAGCGGTTGGAAATGCGGTTGTCCCTTTCATCAACCTTTTTAAATAATTTATGGTAAGCGGCCTTGTTATCCAGGTCACCATTTTTCCACTCAACTATTATTGCATCAACTTGCTCCAATGCTATCTTGAATTCAGTATCCGTGCCTTTATCAATCAATATCCTGGCGAGCTTTTTTTCGATTTTATTAAGTTCATGTCCCATGGCTAAATATTTATTTTGGTGAATAAATTATTTTATTTTTTACCCATCCCGCCAAACAAACCGCTTAATACTTTCAATGCATTTTCTACCACACCAGAATTACTAATCGGCAATTTTAAATAGGTTTGCCCGGTTGCTTTATCAGTTTCCGTAATATTATTTATCAACCGTTTTGTACTTTCGGGGTTGCCCAATATGCTTAATAAACCTTCTAAAAAACCGGCGCCTTTTTCAACAACATCTTCTTCAACCGTAGCTGCGGGAATATTTGTTACCTGCGGTTCATGATTTTCATTTATACCATTTCCAGAAGCCTGCAGGGGAATTTCTTCCCCGGTCAATTCTACCTCCACTATAGTTCCATCAGGTGTTACAGCCAGTTGCTTTTCAGTTTCCCTTTCTTCATTTGTATCGTAACCTGTTTGTATTTCCGCCAATCCTGTAGTAACGGATTCCACGGATTTCATAAACTGTTTAAACTTGTCATCGCCCATAAAAATATTGTTGTCACCGCCATCTAAAATGCCTGCTGCTATTCCTTTTTTAAACTTCAATACATCCAGCATACGGTGTTCAATACTATTCTGGGAAACAAGGTTGATGATGCTCACATTCTTCTTTTGCCCAAGCCGGTAAATGCGCCCGATCCGTTGCTCCAATACAGCGGGGTTCCAGGGAATATCGAGGTTGATCATGTATGCGGCTGCTTGTAAATTAAGCCCTACGCCACCTGCATCGGTTGATAAAAATACTTTGCAATTTTTATCATTGGTGAAATTCTCATAAAGAGAACCCCTGTTTTTACCGGGTATCCCACCATGCAGGTATTCAAAGCCAACGTTTCTTTGTGTTAAAGTAATTGCCACCAATCTCGTCATTCGTTCCCACTGGCTAAAAATTACTACTTTCTCATCCGGCATGGCCAATATCTCATCTAAAATATTTTGCAGTTCATCTAATTTTGTTTGGTAGTTGGTTTCCTGGTCAAGGATATAAGTAGTATCGCTAACCATTCTCATCATATTCAAAAACTTTAATAAATTTTGCCTGTCTTCCTCACTTAAATAATGCATCCGTTTCCATTTGTTTACCAGCCTTGCTACTTTGTCCGCATATTCCGTGTGTAATTCCGACTGTTGAAGTGTAAGTGGCACAAAAAGAATTTTATCCATCCGCTTAGGCAAATCTTTCAGTACTTCCTTTTTGGTGCGGCGCAGCATTACATCCTGTAGCAATGTGCCTACATCATTCAGGTCCTTATAACCAATTACTTTGTCTGTACCATCTTCTGTTATCTGGTGTCTTGAAAGGAAATTGTGCAATGACCCAAGCATGTAAGGATTTACAATTTGCATTAATGAATACAGGTCTTCAATTTTGTTCTCTACCGGTGTGCCGGTCAGCACCAATGCATAAGTGGTTTTAATGCGTTTTATGGAGGCCGATGTTTTTGTTTTCCAGTTTTTAATACGTTGCGCCTCATCCAATATCAATACATCCGCCTGCAGGTTATTGAGGTAAACAAAATCGTTTGAAGCCATCTGATAACTTACAATCAAATAGTCGGCGGTATTGGTGTTGTAAATTTTCTTTCTTGCTAAAATATTCCCTTCTACTACCAATACATTTTTATTGCCGATAAATTTTTCAATCTCTGTTTTCCACTGGTATTTTAATGAGGTTGGGCAAATGATAATGGCCGTGCTGATATTAAATTGTTTTCGTAAAACCTCCGTACACACAATGGCTTGCAGTGTTTTACCCAACCCCATGTCATCCGCCAGGATGCACCTTCCGGCTTTTACAGCAAATAAAACGCCCTTTTCCTGGTACCGGAATAATTTGGCTTTGCTGATGTCTTTAAATAAAGCGGTTTGTTTATCGGCGACAAGCTGCTGGCGCTGTTTGCTGTTTCTTTCATGCAATATATATTCAAGCGCATCCTCATAACATCTGAATTCAGGATGCAGCTTATGTGCTTTTTGCAGGAAAATTTCAAACTGCAACAAAGCGGATTCCAGTAAAACCAAATTGTTATTAAAAAAACTACCTGCTAATTGATTGTATTGAACAGCATCTTCTGTTCCGATACGCAGTTTTACTTTTCGTTCGCCCCTGTAATCGAGGTAAACGGATGTGTATGGTGGGGTATATGGAATAGCCAATTGCCTTCTTAAAGCGGGCTTTGATTTTATCTTTAATAAAACAGCTTCTATATGTTTGCAGGTACCCAACTGGTTGGTTTTAAAATCGGGGCAGCTACAAAAGTTAAGTGAATCGTCCGCACTGCGCAGGGCAACTTTATAAGTGTTGGATGTTTTGTTATTATTCACTTTGTAATCAGCAAAAACCAACCCATCACTTGTCTTTTCGATGCTGAAATTTTCGTCCTCCGCGATTTGCCGGCGCAAAATTATTTGCCATTGCACATCACTCATGTCAGCAGGTTTACGGGTATGTGATACCCTGATTTTTATAGGGGCATGTTTTTTTGCTACGGTTTTCCTTTTCATTTTTTAGTTTAAAATGTAATGTAATTTAGAGAATAGAATCATAAAACAAGTTGAGCAATTTGTGGAAAACTTTGCAGTTACCTTGCTCCTTCATTCGTGTTGAATTAATATTTTAAAACCAGGCAAACAGGTTAAGGTTCAAATTAAAACGCAATTAAAGATCCACATTGGTATGCGGTACAAGAGGGCGATGCAACGATGCTCCACATAGCTTCCCTGCCTGGACAAAAAATCTTATTCACGTTTTTATCCGTTGTGCAGTATAATAACCGGCATTAAAGTGAGGGTAAATTTATTTATGGTATTTTATTTCTCAAAAAATAATAAATGAAATCAAATTGAATGGTTGATGCAATACATTTACCTGATTAATAAAATTTTAAAATAATAAAACAAAAATGAGACAACTATCATCCATACAAAAGATAAAAAGACTGGAACCTATACCAAATGCCGATGCTATTGAAAGAGCGACCGTATTAGGATGGCAACTGGTGGTAAAAAAAGATGAGTTTAAAGAAGGGGACCTATGTGTATATATCGAGATTGATTCTTTGCTGCCGGATAAACCTGTATTTGAATTTATGAAACCCCGGGGCATGCGGGTGAGGACTATCCGATTGAGGGGGCAAATATCGCAGGGTATTTGTTTTCCACTTTCGATACTTCCTGCCGGTGTGCCAATGGAGGAAGGGCTGGATGTAACCGCTATTTTAGAAATAGAAAAATATGAGCCACCCATACCGGCAAGTTTGTCTGGTATCATGAAGGGCGGCTTCCCTTCATTTATTCCAAAAACAGACGAAACAAGGGTACAGGTGTTGCAGGAATTGCTGGATAAGCTAAAGGGCGAACTTTGCTATGTTACGGAAAAATTAGACGGCAGTTCCGTTACTTATTTTATAAAAGACAATGTGTTTGGCGTGTGCAGCAGAAACCTGGAATTGATTGATACACCCGAGAATACACTTTGGAAACTGGCCAGGGAACTACAGATAGAAGAAAAGCTGATTGCTTTAAAAGGCAACTACGCATTGCAGGGAGAAGTAATTGGAGAAGGCGTACAAGGCAATAAATACAAACTGAAAGGGCAGCGTGTTTATTTCTTTTCCGTATTTGATATTAATGCCTATAAGTTTTTAGGGTATAATGATTTTGTTGCGATGATCAATCAGTTAGGCCTTGCTAATGTACCGGTATTTGAAAGCGGTTATGTCCTGTCCAACTCAATTGAAGAACTGGTAAATAAAGCTACCGGCAAATCCGTTTTGTATAATGTAGAAAGGGAAGGAATAATCATAAGGCCATTGACGGAGAAAATTGATTTGACGGGAAGGGTATCGTTTAAGGCGATCAACCCGGAGTTTTTGTTGAAGTATGAGTAGGGGATTATCTGGAGTTTTGATAAAGGATATCGCCAAGCTGATGGAAGATAACCAAATGTCGTGGAAATTGAAAGAGATGGAATACGTGCAAAAGATAGCCGACATAATCAGCAACATAATTGTAAGTGGAAATGGCAACATCAATTTTCTTAGATAGTTAGCATATTATGAACTTAGAGAAAAATGGAATGCTTTAAGGAAAGTAATATTATATGAAAAACATAAAAAAAGTATTAAATAAAATAGAACAAGCCAAAAACATCAAAATCCTCTACCCCTGCAAAAGAGGAAGCGGGGCATGGGGTTTTACTTCGCCGGATAATATGTTGTGTTTTACTTCGGTGCCTGGTTGTTCAGTTCCTGAAATGCACGGATAAAAGTGTTCTTTAATTTATTGTCTTTGTGCAGCAGCAATGCATTGTAGTATGCTGACCCGTATGCTTTAACGTATCCTGTTATTTGAATGTAACTGCCATCATCAGAGCTGTCGAACCAGCCGGTGAATTTTTTGAAGCGTATCGTGTGGCGTTCGTCAGTATTATCACAAACATACACAACAGCATTTATTTTGGAAGAAAGAAATTCTTTGATAAGTGATGTTATTGTAAGTGCAAGCCGTTTGTCAGCGCCTTTTTGCTTTTCAATATCTTCTTTATTGAGCAACTCAATATTGAAACTAAAAACCTTTTTAGCTATGGAAGGGTAACCTTTAAACAAGTAATCAAAAGAAATAAAGAAGCAGATATATTCAATTTCATGGTCGGTAATAATATAATGATAGCCGGGCTTTAGCAGGGTGCTTTTATACGGTTGCAAACTTGTAGCCATATTTATCTTTAAGTTCCTGAAAAGTTACACCGCTTTGAATGGCCTCACGGATAAATTTCTGGTCGGCTATAATCTGTTGAAAGATTTCAACGTTGGTCATAGCTTTAGCCTTTGGCCTGCGTTTGGAACGCACCATATTTTTAGGTTTAACAATTGCTGAAGGCATAAAAATTATTTATTGCAATTTACAGTTTTATAATGAAAAAGTACTAAGTACTGACGGCTATAAAATATAATGTGGTAAAGCTGAATTGTATTATTGTTGATGAACGAATTGTGATTTCCGATAAAACCGGACAGGCCTACAATGCTATCATGAATAACAAAAGCTGGTATCTTATATGAATTAAAAAAACAAAAGCAATGAGTTATATAGAAGTAGATGTGGAATCGGATGGGCCCATACCACATAAGTATTCAATGGTATGTTTTGGGGCCGTAGTGCTGGAGCCGACATTATCAAAAACATTTTACGGTAAAACAAAACCAATATCGGAATTATGGATTCCAGAAGCACTGACCGTAAGCGGCATCAGCAGTATTTTAATCCTTCTAAAGTGTAAAAAAATATGCTTTATACCTGGGTATAAATATCCGGTAATATTATATATGCCGGTTACTTAGCCCCTGCTTTTCAACCAGTAAATAAAATCCGTTATTTTTGCGCCTAATAAAAAACGGTATGCAGGAAGAAATTGATGAGGTAAAAAGAATATTCGGGGAGTATTGCAGCGAGCCTGTAACGGGTATGGACAAATTACCGCAGGCAGGTAGTGAGCGGCATTATTTCCGTATTTATACATCCGGTAAATCTTTTATAGCCACGCACGGCGCCAATATAAAAGAAAACGATTCCTTCATTTATTTCTCGCAGCACTTTCATAAAAAACATTTGGCTACCCCTGAAATATTTTACATCAGCGCCGATAAAAAAATATATATACAGGAAGATTTCGGCCAGGTTTCATTATTGAATAAACTGGAAGAAAAAGGCTACACCGATTATGTATATGGCCTCTATAAAAAAAGTTTACAGCGACTGGCATTGTTACAGGTAAAAGGGCACGACGGGTTGGATTATAACAAATGCCTGACCAATGCCTCATTCGGCAAACAGGCCATCATGGCCGATCTGCTGTACTTTAAATATTATTTTCTGGATGCATTGCGCAAGCCTTATGATAAACAAAAACTCATTGATGATTTTGAGGCATTGGGCAATTATTTATCGCATACCGAATATAAATATTTCATGTTCCGCGATTTTCAAAGCCGGAATATTTGCATTAAAAACGAAAGCAGCGTTCACTTCATAGATTATCAGGGTGGAATGAAGGGCGCCCCGCAATATGATGTGGCTTCTTTATTATGGCAGGCCAGGGCGAATCTTCCGGATGAATGGAAACACCAACTGTTGGAAGATTATATGGATGCTTTTGAAAAGATCATCAGGAAACCTATTGACCGGGGTATATTTCGCAGCCAGTACAATGGATATGTGCTGATACGGCAGGTGCAGGTGTTGGGGGCCTATGGCTTCCGGGGGCTATTTGAGCGGAAGGCGCAGTTTTTAACCAGCATACCGCTGGCGCTCCAAAATATAAAGTGGTTTATCAATAACCAGAATGTAGGCATACCGGTGCCCGAGTTCAAAAGGGTGTTGGAAATTTGCATCAGTGATGAAGTGATACAGGCATTTACACCTTTACAGGCTACGGACGAAACTCCATTGGTAGTTTCCATCAACAGTTTCTCTTTTATTAAAACCGGTTATCCAAAAGATGATACAAAAAACGGGGGAGGTTTTGTTTTTGATATGAGGGGTGTATTAAACCCGGGAAGGTTTGACGATTATAAACATTTGTCTGGC
>JANOTW010000986.1:0-2007 GCA_031416575.1 Ferruginibacter sp. | reverse complement strand
ATTTGATGACCAAATATACAACTTAATTAATTGGTTATCAAATAATTATGCCTTATTTTAATAGCATTGGTGAGGACACCGACCACGGCTGTTTACCCTGGCTGGTGTCCCCACCAGCCAGCGAAAATTTGAAATGCACCCCTTTATTTAGAAACCTTAAAGTCACTATTTTTTTAATCCCTTTAAAAATGCTTCGCATTGCTTTGGGAATTTTTGAACCAGCCATTTTAAGACATCTAACTCAACTGATGCCGGGGCTCTCCTGACTTGTACAAGTAGTTTATTTGTATCAGGCCTATTAGGTATCAGATTAGATGCTCCTTCATTACATACAGAACAAAGCGCCTTCAAATTTGTGGAGTCATCAGTTCCACCCATTGATTTATCGATCACATGACCAATATGAAGCCTTGCTTTTCTTCCTCCATCATCCGGATGGGGTTCACCTGCCGCTATACCACACATTTGACAAGTAA
This sequence comes from Ferruginibacter sp., assembly GCA_031416575.1. GTDB lineage: Bacteria > Bacteroidota > Bacteroidia > Chitinophagales > Chitinophagaceae > Ferruginibacter. The sequence goes on along the minus strand of JANOTW010000986.1, from coordinate 1,531 downwards.
AACCATTTCTATCAAGAACGAAAGCACGAACTTCTTTTGAAATACCTCTTTCAAATGCAGGTAAGGGTTTAAGATTAACTAAAAGATATTGTCCAGGTTTTAACTCGCTTCGGTCATTGTGGGTAACGATGTTCATTCCTTCTTCATTTCTCAACTCTCTAACCCGGCGCCCCCATTCACTGGTTCCGGCAACTTCCCGTAAAGTGCCTGAGTTTAGAATTACACCAACGTTTTTCATAAAGTATTCACGCAACCTGCCTCGTGAGCCTATTCTTTTTGGAGGTTTTTTGCTCATAACTTTTTAGCGCTTTTTTTATTGATAGTCCGATTGCTTTTGCAACTGTAGCAGGAAATGCATTTCCAACTTGTCTGTAGGCGGGAGTCTTTTTACCTGCAAAATTCCAATCTTTTGGAAAACCTTGAATTAGTGCTGCCATTTTAAGTGTCAGTCTGGGCATTGCCATAAAACCATTAATGGGTGGAGCATCAGCTAGCCCTTTTCCATCAACACCAAGTAAAGCCCAGGATTGTTTGGCTCTTGTTGGGCCAAGGTCTGCGCCACCATGTTTTTTTGAACCTCCTACAAGGGTTGGTGCAATGTTATTGGCTATTAATTTCCAGTTGTCAACATTTTCCCAACCTAATGATGCCATTTCTTCGTACAACAGTTCACCAACTGTTAACGGGGGGATTTCGTTTTTTGCCGGCCATTCAAAGAAGTCAAAGTATTCCTTTTTGATGGCAACAAGAATGGCCCTGGGTCTCAATTGAGAAACTCCATAATCAGAAGCATTGAAAAGGCGCCAGTCGCATTGATAGCCCATTTTGTAAAATTCGTCGAGAATATGCCTGCGGTACTCTTTAAATTTCATATCAAGTATCCCGCGAACATTTTCAAGCATTACAGCTTTTGGATTACATTCCTTAACAAGCCGGATTGCTTCAGGAAATAAATCTCGTTCATCAAGGTTCCCCAGTTGTTTGCCTGCAATTGAGAAAGGTGGACATGGCACACCGCCGGCCAAAAGGCCTACATCTTTGTATTGCTTTGCAGAAAACTCTTTAACATCTTTGTTGATTACATTCCAGTTTGGCCGGTTTAAGCGAAGTGTTTCACAGGCAATAGATTCAATTTCCACTAATGCCAGATGTTCAAAACCCGCCTGCTCCAATCCAATAGCTTGTCCACCTGCTCCTGCACATATTTCTATTGATGTAAAGTTCATTTGATTGTTTGCTCACAAATTTAGTATTTTTTATATTACCCCGAAAATTTAAAGTCTTCGGTAGCATAGCAGGCAACGGCATCATTGGCGAAATAATGGGTAAGGCCTTTTTCATTTTGGGTACTCATAAAAAAATTCCGGAAATGGCCGGGTGAAAGCTACCAGTTTTAAAAGCATGGAGTAATGATGTAGTGTCTGCTGTAGTATGATGTTTTCCTTTCCACATTCCCGGTTTTTCAGATACTTCCTGATGTTGTGCATATACAATATTCCCGGCAAGCAACACAATTGCCGCTGTTATGAAT
>JANOTW010000985.1:0-4572 GCA_031416575.1 Ferruginibacter sp. | reverse complement strand
TGGCTGCGCAATGCAGGTGCATAATGTCCTGGGTAATGGCTTTCAAGAAGTGGTTTATCAAAGAGCATTAGCCATTGAAATGCAAATACAAAATATCAATTTCATAAGAGAGCAGGAAATGCCTTTGCAATACAAAGGATATGATGTAGGAACAAGAAGAGTTGATTTTTTTGTAGAAGATAAAATAATGATAGAAATAAAAGCCATTATAAATTTAGAAGACGTGCATTTAGCACAAGCAATGAATTATGTAGAAGCATATAATTTGGAAATAGGATTATTAATAAATTTTGGTGCAAAAAGTTTACAGTTTAAAAGAGTTCACAACAACAAGAAGCAATAATATGAAAATCAAGAAATCAGGAAAATCAAGCATAATCAAGGTTCAGATAATAAGTGCCGATATTTTAAACTCAATTTTGGACCTGATATGAAAAAAGGTTGGGAAATAAAGAAGTTGGGGGAAGTTTGTGAATTTAAAAGTGGAACTACCATAGATAGCAAACTTGAGAAAAGTGATGGAGAAATTATTTATGCCAAAGTTGGAGATATGAACCTTGAAGGAAATGAGGATTATATTACAATGTCCTCTCGTTATGTTGATTTCAAAAGCATAAACCAAAATCAAATAATTCCAGTTGGGTCTATTATTTTTCCAAAAAGAGGTGGAGCGATTGCAACCAATAAGAAAAGAAGAATTATACAACCTACTATTGTTGATTTGAATACAATGGCATTAGTGCCAAGTAAGATTATTGATAAGGGTTATTTGTTTTTTTGGTTCAAGCAAATTGATTTGTCTGATTTAAGTAATGGAACTTCAATTCCACAGATAAACAATTACAGTTTTGATGATGTTCATATTTCATATCCCAAATCCCTTCCCGAGCAACAACGCATCGTAGCCATATTAGATGAAGCCTTTGCCGCCATAGCCATGGCAAAAGCCAATGCCCAGCAAAACCTCAAAAACGCAAAAGAACTTTTTGAAAGTTATTTGCAAGGGGTGTTTGAGAATAAAGGGGGTGGTTGGGAAGAACAACTTTTTGAAAACTGTTTCAAATTAAAAAGTGGCGATGGATTAACGAGTAAAAATATGGGTGTAGGTGGAGAATATCCTGTTTTTGGAGGAAATGGAATTGCGGGACTTCACAATAGTTTCAATTTATCTGGAAGCAATGTAATTATTGGGCGAGTTGGTGCTTTATGCGGAAATGTAAGACACATCACTGAAAATATTTGGTTAACCGATAACGCATTTAAAGTTGTGGATTTCAAATTTGATTTTGACCATTCTTTTTTGACATATCTTCTCAATTTTAAAAACTTGAGAAGTTTTGCAAGACAAGCAGCACAGCCCGTTATATCTAATTCATCATTAAAAGATGTTGTATTAGAATTTCCAAAATCGTTAAAAGAACAAAAAGAAATTGTGAAAAAACTCGATGCCTTATCTACCGAAACCAAAAAATTAGAAGCCATTTATCAGCAAAAAATAAATGATTTAGAAGAACTCAAAAAATCCGTTTTGCAAAAAGCATTTAGCGGTGAGCTTGCCGAACCAAAAGAAAAAGAAACCATTGCCGTATAATCCCAACATACATCACCGCAGGTCGGTACGTTTACAAGGCTACGATTATTCGCAGGCAGGATTGTATTTTATTACCATTTGCTGTGATGACAGAAAATGTTTGTTTGGGAAAATTGAAAATAATGAAATGGTGTTAAATGATGTCGGAAAAATTGCGGATGAATGTTGGATGGAAATACCAAAACATTTCCCGAATGCCGTATTGCATGAACATATTGTTATGCCTAATCATGTTCATGGGGTTATTGAATTGGTTGACGGTAATAATGTAGGGGCAGAAAATTTTCTGCCCCTACAGAATAATACGGGTATTACCGTAGGGGTTGAAAATTTTCAACCCCTACACCCGAAACAAAATGCGTTTCAAAAAATGATACCCCGTTCAATTGGTTCAATTGTAAAAGGATTTAAAATAGGTGTCACAAAATGGTTTCGTAACAATACCGTAGGGGCAGAAAATTTTCTGCCCCTACAAACGGTGTGGCAACGCAATTACCATGAACACATCATACGCAATGAACAATCCTATCAAACCATTTCGGAATACATTATCAATAACCCCCGAAATTGGAAGGACGATAAATTTTATAACCAATGAATGAAGCACAAACAAGAGCAGAACTAATAGACCCGAAGTTAAAGGCTTGCGGTTGGGGCGTTATAGAAGGCTCAAAAATTCTTCGTGAATACAACATTACCGCAGGTAAAATTCAAACAGGTGGCATAAGAGCAAAAAAACTCACTGCCGATTATGTGTTGGTTTACAAAGGCATAAAACTGGCAGTAGTAGAAGCCAAAAGCGATGATTTGGGCGTTGGCGAAGGTGTAGCACAAGCTAAACAATACGCAGAAAAATTAAAATTAGAAACCACTTACAGTACCAACGGAAAAGAGATTTACAGCATCTGTATGAAAACAGGTGCAGAAGGTTTGGTTGATGATTACCTAACACCCGAACAACTTTGGAATAAAAGTTATGCAGTTCAAAACGAATGGAGAGAGAAATTTTCAGCCATTCCGTTTGAAGATATTGGAGGAACAAAAGGAGCAAGATATTATCAGGAAATTGCGGTAAACAATACCTTAGAAGCCGTTGCCAATAATACTGAACGCATTTTATTAACCCTTGCCACAGGCACAGGAAAAACATTTATTGCTTTTCAAATTGCTTGGAAACTATTTCAAACCCGATGGAATTTAAAACGTGACGGAAGCCGCAGACCACGAATTTTATTTTTAGCAGATAGAAACATTTTAGCAGATCAAGCCTTCAATGCTTTTTCTGCATTTCCCGAAGATGCTTTAATAAGAATTAGCCCGAAGGAAATCAGCAAAAAAGGAAGCGTGCCAACAAACGGAAGCATCTTCTTTACCATCTTTCAAACCTTTATGAGTGGCAAAGACAAAGAAGGTAAACCAGTTCCCTACTTTGGTGAATATCCAAAAGACTATTTTGATTTTATCATCATTGACGAGTGCCACCGTGGCGGAGCAAACGATGAGGGAAACTGGAGAGGCATTTTAGACTATTTTTCGCCAGCCGTTCAGTTGGGTTTAACCGCCACACCAAAACGCAAAGACAACGTTGATACGTATAAATATTTTGGCGAACCCGTGTATGTCTATTCACTTAAAGAAGGGATCAACGACGGTTTCTTAACGCCATTCAAAGTAAAACGCATCAAGACCACCCTTGACGATTATATCTACACAAGCGATGACCAAATAATAGAAGGTGAAATTGAAGAGGGCAGAATTTACATAGAACCCGACTTCAACAGAATAATTGAGATAAAAGAAAGAGAGGCAAAACGTGTTCAGCTTTATATGAGCGATGCCAACCAAAAAGAAAAGGCAATTATTTTTTGTGCCACACAAGATCATGCTGCCGCAGTTCGTGATTTGGTAAACCAATACAAGAAAATCACCGACCCGAATTATTGTGTTCGTGTAACGGCAAATGATGGAGAAATTGGCGAACAGTTTTTAAGAGAGTTTCAAGACAACGAAAAAACAATCCCGACCATTTTAACTACATCACAAAAACTATCAACAGGAGTTGATGCAAGAAATATCCGCAACATTGTTTTAATGCGACCAGTAAACTCTATGATAGAGTTTAAGCAAATTGTAGGTCGGGGAACACGATTGTTTGACGGTAAAGATTTTTTTACCATCTACGATTTTGTAGATGCTTACCACCACTTTGCCGACCCTGAATGGGACGGAGATGCTTTGCCTTGTGAAACTTGCGGACAGTTAGTTTGTGAGTGTGAAACCGGGCCAAAACCACCGCCACCACCTTGTAAAGGTTGCGGGCAAACGCCGTGTATTTGCGAAAAGAAACCAGCAGCACCTTGCGAAATTTGTGGCGAACTGAATTGCAATTGCAACAAGCGACAAAAAATAAAAGTGAAGTTGAAAGACGGCAAGGAACGTGAAATACAATCAATGATTTCAACTTCGTTTTGGAGTGCAGACGGCAGACCAATTTCAGCAGAAGAATTTTTGAATAATCTGTTGGGCGAATTACCAAACCTTTTCAAAAGTGAAGATGAATTGCGGACACTTTGGAGCAATCCAATTACCAGACGGACATTATTGAAAAAATTGGATGCAGCAGGTTTTGGCAAAGACGAATTAACCACTTTGCAAAAACTCATTGACGCAGAAAAAAGCGACTTGTTTGATGTATTGGAATATGTATTTAACAGCGACATAAAACCAATGACAAGAGAAGCAAGAGTCGCAGCAGCACAAGCGACCATCTTTGCATTGCTTGACAGCAAACAAAAAGAGTTTATAGAATTTGTATTGAGCAAATATGTTGAAACTGGTGTTGAAGAACTAGACCAGGAGAAACTACCCATCTTGCTTACAAACAAATATCAATCGTTAGAAGATGCTAAGGATATTTTGGGTGATGTTGCAAACAATAATACCGGTGGCGCAAGTTGCGGCGTTGGTACGTAATTCAGTGG
>JANOTW010000984.1:0-2038 GCA_031416575.1 Ferruginibacter sp. | reverse complement strand
TGTCAAAATGGATGATCTTACGCATTACATTTCCACCGGCATGGTGTTTTTTCGCGTGTTTATCCAATACTAAATGAAAGCAGTCGGCGCCGCTTAGGCGAACTTTTTTTGGGAGGTTGGTTTTGTCATGGAGGGTCATTTGGGTTTAATATAATTAGGTTTATCAGGTCATTTAGTATTTGCAGTTGGTTTATTTCAAATACATTTTGTGGTTACGAACATTTTATTTTCATGGCAACATCGTTGTGTTATGTTAATCCCGAATTTCGGGACTCACTTGTGCCGCATACCATTGAGGATCTTTAATTACGTTTTATGAAGATAACCATTGCGCCACTATTCCATGATGGTTATTTCGGTTGAAAGCCTTTCAAAAATATAATCTTAGTTGATGAATTCAACCCTTCTTAAAATTCAGAATATGTTTACTCAATAAGTATTCCGGTGTAGGTAACATTAGCTGATTTATCCTGAATTACTATATCCAATTAATTGACAATTGTTCAACTTTTACTTTTTCTGTCAAGCCGTGGTTGTGTAATGCAAAGTTATTGAAGTCGAAATTGCAAACCAATGCCTCAACAACTGTCCGCCTATTTTCAATACTTCCTCCGTTGTGGTAAAAATGGTCTTTGGTAACGATGTTGAACTTATTCCAAAACTTATTTATCATATCGTTTTCCCTCCAGTCGTTGTGATGCCAGGTTGAAAGAATAAATTTCGCTTTGGTTTTACTTAACAATGTAAATAAAAGTTCTTCATCTTGTTCTTTCCAACCGTTGTAATAGTCCACATGTCGTCCGTAATAGGGTGGGTCACAATAGATAAGGTCATTCTCTGTAGCAAGTGGAATAATGTCTGCAAATGATTTGTTGTGAAAAATCCAATAAGGTTCAGGTTGAATTATTTGAGAAATATTTGAAACCTGATTTGTTATTTTAGTTACGTATGCTTGTGCAAACCTATCAGGCTTTTTACAAAATGGAATGTTCCAATTCCCTTTACTTCCAAATCTCATCATGCCGTTAAAACCGGCACGGGAAAGAAAAATAAAGTCGTAAGGTGAAAATTCCCCACTATTAAAACGGGTTCTAACTTTCAAATAGTGTTCGTATCCGTTATTTTCAGCTTTACTCAAAAGTTCTCCTTCCTGTTCAAGGTATTTCTTCATTAAAGGAGCGGTAATTTTCTTTTGCTGTATGCTTTTGTAGAAGTTGATTATATGAGGATTTGTATCATTAAGTATTGCTTTTTTGTTACCTGAATTGAAAGCAACAACACCAGTTCCTAAAAATGGTTCAATCCATTTGCCTTTTACTTTCGGTGCAAGTTCCATTATCCACGGAACTAATTTAGTTTTTATGCCCTGACTTTTTATTGGTGGTACAATTACTCTCATTTCTTTTTCTTTTTAGAAGTTTTTGCAACTATCTTTTCCCATAATTCTATTCTGCCTTTAAACTCTAAAAAATCTTTTAGGGTGGTAATTTTTAAAGTTTTTCCGTCTTTAATCATGGTGGCAGAACCGTGATTTATCCAATATTCATCAAACCATTCTTCACCTAACCGACTGAAAATTCCATTTTCATTTTTTAAGTCATCTATATCTACTATAGAGCCAATGTTTGCAGTATTTCCAGAACCCAGCTTGTCACTTGCAATTCTGCCCATGGCTGGTGTCCCACCAGCCATGGGAAATTTGAATTGCACCCATGTTATCTGTACATGTACATTAACTGTCCGCATTTTCGAAGGCAGGGAAGTCATGATTACCCCTCGTACCGATTTTGCTAAAGTATTTATGGGATATTGTATTGTCACAAATACCTCAAAGAATCAGAAATCAGACATCATTTTTCAATCCCATAACCGTCAGTGAAAGCGCCTGCAACGTCCTGAAATTCTCCGGCACTAATTTATCATCCGGTATCACCACCCCATATTTCCGTTCAATAAAAAGTATGATCTCAACAATAGAAAACGAATCTATTCCTGCATCCTGCAATTCCGTAGTGGCATCAATGGTAACTTCCCCCGC
>JANOTW010000983.1:0-2124 GCA_031416575.1 Ferruginibacter sp. | reverse complement strand
GTGCTGATTTTTATTTCTGCTGCCACCAGCTTCAACGGCTTTGATAAATGCCCGGATGCAGATGGGAAAGATGAAAGTAAATTGGCCGCACAATACCTAAATGCCGCTGTTAAAAAAAACTGGCGGTTATTGCTGGGCAATCACCTTGCGGATTTTCATCATTACTTTAACCGGATATCCTTTAATCTTGCCAATCCTGCTGATAATACAAATGCATCTTTACCTACTGATGAGCGCCTGCTTGGCTACACCGAAGGGGCTAAAGACCCATCATTGGAAACCATGTATTTTCAATATGGCAGGTACCTGCTTATTTCAAGTTCCCGTACGCCAGGCGTGCCTGCCAATTTACAGGGTATATGGAACAAGGAGCTGCGTCCGCCATGGAGTTCCAATTATACCACCAACATCAACGTACAAATGAATTATTGGCCTGCCGGGCCAACCAATCTTTCTGAGATGCACCTTCCTTTTTTGGATTTCATTAAAAATACCGCTGCTACCGGAAAGGTTACCGCCAAAGAATTCTATCATACCAGGGGCTGGGCCGTACATCATAACAGTGATATATGGGCGCTGTCTAACCCGGTGGGTGATATTGGCAAGGGAGATCCCATGTGGGCCAACTGGACGATGGGCTCACCCTGGCTTGCGCAACATTTATGGACACACTACGAGTTTACGAAAGATAAAAAATTCCTGAAAGAAACAGCTTATCCTTTAATGAAAGGCGCCGCTGAATTTTGCCTTGATTTTCTGGTGGAAGATAAGAATGGTTACCTGGTAACCGCACCTTCTTTTTCGCCTGAAAACAATTTTATTGATGACAATGGAAAGAAGGGGAGTGCTTCTATTGCTACCACCATGGATATGTCTATTATCCACGACCTGTTTACCAACCTTATTGAAGCTTCAAAAGAACTAAATGAAGATGCGGCTTTCCGTAACCTTATCATCGCCAAAAGAAATAAACTATACCCGCTAAAGATTGGCAAAAAAGGAAATTTGCAGGAGTGGTACAAAGACTGGGAAGACACCGATCCGCACCACCGCCATGTATCACATTTATTTGGTTTGTACCCGGGGCGGCAGATATCCCCCATTACTACACCTGCCTTTGCGGCCGCATCAAGGAAAACGCTGGAACTGAGGGGGGATGCAGGCACTGGCTGGAGCCTGGCCTGGAAGATCAATTTTTGGGCACGGTTACTGGATGGCAACCATGCGTATAAAATGATTGGCAAGCTGCTGCACCTTACCGGCCAGGCAGGCACTAATTATTCAGATGGCGGCGGCTCTTATGCCAACCTGTTTGATGCTCATCCCCCTTTCCAGATAGATGGGAATTTTGGCGGAATAGCAGGTATGGCCGAAATGCTTTTGCAAAGTCATTTAGGAGAGGTTCACCTGTTGCCCGCCCTTCCGGATGCCTGGAAAGAAGGAGCCATAAAGGGCCTTAAAGCAAGGGGCGGTTTTGAAGTATCCATCCATTGGAAAGATCATCAGTTAACCAGTGCGGTTATCAGCTCCGGCTCCGGCGGCATTTGTAAAATTAGAACCGCACTTCCTGTAACCGTTAAAGGGATTAATGCTAAACCTGTTCATGATGCGAATGGATATGTCATTTCATTCAATACTGTAAAAGGTAAAGGGTATGCCATTGTGGCGATGGAAAAATAATACGGAATATTTTTTTATCAGTCAATTGAAATAAACAGTTTACGATGATGCCGTTATTCGATATGGATTTCAGGTTGTACTCCTTGCTTATCGTGGATTACAGGGCATTTTTTTATCATATTTGTCCGGGCTGTGAAGCAATGGGCATTCCCGAAAAATCGGGATTTCGCAAATACATTTTTTGTCCAGGCTTTATATCCTTGCTCAACATCGTTGCATCGCCCTCTTGTACTAAATACCTATGGGCAACTTTAATTGCGTTTTGCTTCCGCGGTTGGTATGTACCCCCCATCAGGCGCAGGGCTCCGTCCTAACTCCATGTACACACCCACAAACTTTGAATTTATTCGGTATATACCAATTAAGAGAGGCAGATTTTGAATTTGTTTGTTTCATAAAAAGTATTATATTTATGGTAAATGGAAAGGTCACAGAACCCGGAAT
>JANOTW010000982.1:0-5641 GCA_031416575.1 Ferruginibacter sp. | reverse complement strand
GTGTTTAAACCAACTGTAAAAACTACAGAAGAAATTTATAGTATTTGTCAGGAAGCCAATACTGCCAAAAATTGTATCGGCATCATTGCGTGGATGCATACATTTTCGCCGGCAAAAATGTGGATTGGCGGATTAAAGATTTTACAAAAACCACTGTGCCATTTACACACCCAATTCAACCGTGATATTCCATGGAATGATATTGATATGGACTTTATGAACCTGAACCAAAGCGCTCATGGCGACAGGGAATTTGGTTTTATGTTAAGCCGCATGCGTATGAACAGGAAGGTGGTTGTAGGCCATTGGCAGGATGGGGAAGTATTGGAAGAATTAAATACCTGGGCACGTGCCGCCGCTGGATGGAACGATTGGCAGGGTGCGAAGTTTGTTCGCTTTGGGGATAACATGCGCTTTGTAGCCGTAACGGATGGTGATAAAGTAGAAGCCGAATATAAATTCGGGTACGCTGTAAATACGCATGGTGTGGGCGACCTGGTAAAAGTGATCAATGAAACAAGTGATTCGGCCATTGATGAATTGATCGCTGAATATGAAGACCAGTATTCATTGGTTGAAACTTTAAGAAAAGGTGGGGCGCAATACGCTTCCTTAAGAGATGCCGCTAAAATTGAAATAGGCATGCGTACCTTTTTGGAAGATGGGAATTATAAGGGGTTTACCGATACTTTCGAGGACCTGCATGGCATGGCGCAATTGCCCGGCATTGCGGCGCAGCGCCTGATGGCAAGTGGCTATGGCTTTGCGGGCGAGGGAGACTGGAAGACCGCAGCCCTGGTACGGGCCATGAAAGTGATGGGTAGCGGTTTGCCCGGTGGTAATTCTTTTATGGAAGATTACACCTATCATTTTGATCCTGCCAACCCGATGGTATTGGGTAGCCACATGCTCGAAATATGCCCTTCCATTGCCGATGGTAAACCTTCCTGCCAGATACATCCGTTGGGCATTGGCGGCAAAGCCGACCCGGTAAGGTTAGTATTCAATTCCGCGGCAGGGCCGGCATTGAATGCCTCACTGATAGATATGGGAAACCGTTTCCGTTTACTCGTTAACGAAGTAGAAGCGGTAGCCCCTTTACATGATTTACCAAAACTACCGGTAGCCCGTGTTTTATGGAAACCCTACCCGGATATGAAAAAAGGTTGTGCCGCCTGGATATTGGCTGGCGGCGCCCACCATACGGGCTATAGCCAAAACCTGACAGCGGCGCACATGCAGGATTTTGCGGACATGGCATCCATTGAATTCGCATTGATTGGAAAGGATACTGATCTGCGCCAGTTTAAAAATGAATTGCGCTGGAACGAAGTGTATTATCAAATCAATAAATAAACATAACATTGCAATTCTATTATATTTCAAGTTTAAACCAACCAACCAAACAAAATACTTGCTTATGAATAAGAACCTGGCCTTTGCCGATTACATGGTTTTCATTGTTTACTTCATTGTGGTAGCCGGATACGGCTATAGCATTTACAGAAAGCGCAAAAAAAATGAACATGACGCCAAGGCATATTTCCTGGCGGAGGGCACGCTTACCTGGTGGGCTATCGGCGCTTCATTAATCGCATCCAATATATCCGCCGAGCAATTCATTGGCATGAGCGGTGAAGGGTTCTTTTTGGGTATAGCGGTGGCTGCTTATGAATGGATAGCCGCCGTAGCGCTTATTATAATAGCGATATGGTTTATACCTGTTTACCTTAAGAACCACATTTATACCATGCCCCAATTCTTAAAAACAAGGTATAATGAAACGGTGGCTTTGATCATGGCGGTCTTTTGGTTGTTCTTATATGTATTTGTAAACCTTACTTCTATTTTATACCTGGGCGCTGTGGCTATTAATGGCATTGCCGGTGGTGGGTACCTCCATGTTATCATGATAGGGCTGGCCGTATTCGCATTGCTGATATCCTTAGGGGGTATGAAGGTGGTTGCATACACGGATGTGATACAGGTAGCGGTGTTGATCATTGGGGGATTGGTTACAACCTATATTGCCTTAACCACAGTGGGTGAATATTTTGGTGTAGGTCAAAATGCGATAGCGGGCTTTAAAGTATTGATGAAAGAAGCGCCTGACCATTTTAAAATGATCATTCCTAAACCAACCGCCTCATCTTCTCAAAACGATATTAATAAGTACCTTACTTTTCCCGGCATGCTATCGTACCTGGCTGGTATCTGGATCATTAACCTTAATTATTGGGGCTGCAACCAATACATAACGCAAAGGGCTTTGGGAGCGGATCTGCAAACCGCCCGTACAGGTATTTTATTTGCAGGCTTTTTAAAGTTATTGATGCCACTTATTGTTATGTTACCAGGTATAGCCGCTTACGTTTTATACAAGGATGGGCATTTGCCACAATTGGTAGGTGGTAAAGACGGCGCATATTCGGCGGTGCTTACATTTTTGCCAACCGGCTTAAAGGGCTTATCTGTTGCAGCCTTAACAGCCGCCATTGTTGCATCGCTGGCAGGTAAAGTAAACAGTATCTCTACCATTTATACATTGGATATTCACAAAAAATATTTTCAAAAAGATGCGGATGAAAGAAAGCAGGTTTACACCGGAAGGATCGCTGTATTTGGGGCAATGATACTTGCCGTGCTGTTTACCTGGTCGGATGTATTGGGAATTGGGGGCGAAGGTGGATTTACTTTTATACAAAAATATACCGGCTTTATAAGCCCGGGTGTTTTTGCGATGTTTATACTGGGTATGTTCTGGAAAAGAACCACCGGGGCGGCGGCGATAGCAGGTGTAATTACAGGATTTATGTTATCCATATTATTCAATGAATTAGCGCCACAGTGGTTTGGGAACATTACATTTTTATACACGGCTTATCCCAATGGCAATGGCGGTTTTGAAATACCTTTTCATATTTGCATGGGATTATCATTTATGTTTACAATGATTGTAATGGTGCTGATAAGCCTTGGCGGGCCAAAAGTAAACCCCAAAGCATTTTTATTAGACAGGGAAATGTTTAAATTAAAGCCTCAAACGACTGTATTGATCGTGATTATGTTATTAATTATTTTCGCATTGTATGTTAAGTTTTGGTAAAAAAAACCAAGCCTGTATTTATATTGCATAAGTGATAAAAATTGAGGAAAAATTTTTGTCCGGGCGGTAAAGCAATGAGGATTCCCGAAAAACCGGGATTTCGCAAATACATTTTTTGTCCAGGCTTTATATCCTTGCTCAACATCGTTGCATCGCCCTCTTGTACTGAATACCAATGGGGAACTTTAATTACGTTTTAAATTAATGCGGGAGCGTATATTATTTGGTAATCGTGCAAAATGAATATCACTAATTTATCTTGCGCAGTATGGCAATTCTTACTGCATCATGCAGACAGGAAGACCGCCGTGGCCGGTGTCCTCAGCGGACACAGCTACGAAAGGGAAGCGACAATTCCCCCGCCGAGTGGTCGGTGTCTCACCGACCACGGGCTTTATAGTAAAGCGACAATTTGGTATGCACCCTGCCATCAGTCAAATTAATAATAAGGTTGCAAGTGTTTAATGAGCTATATTTCTGTTAAGGTTAAACCACATGCAGGCAGGGTAAAAAAATAGTTTTGAAGATGACAGTTGCAAATTATTCCAGCATTTCAAAATAATAATTAGTCCAACTTTGGGGAACAGTCATTTGTATCAAAAAGAATTGTATTTGAATTCGTGAAATTAGTGCCTCAAAAATTCGTGTTATTAATAAAATAAAAAATCAGTTATCATGGACAGAAAGAAAAAGACATTAAACCTCATCATTGAGCAAGGCATCCTCCCCGTTTATTTTCATCCTGATGCGGACACAAGTGTGCAAATAATGAAAGCCTTGTACAATGCAGGTATCCGGGTAGTAGAGTATGCCAACCGGGGCGAAGCCGCGATAAATAATTTTTTACGACTCCGCAAAGTAGCAGATCAGGAATTGCCTGGATTACAATTAGGCGTTGGTACCATCCGAAATAAAATAGAGGCGACTGAATTTATTAATGAGGGCGCCAATTTTATTGTTTGCCCTGGCGTAATTGAATCAGTTGCCGCACTTGCGGATAAAAACGATTTGCTTTGGGTACCTGGTTGCATGACCGCTACGGAGATTATCCTTGCGGATGACCTGGGGGCCCAATTAGTAAAACTTTTTCCTGCAAGTTTATTGGGGCCCGCTTATGTAGTGGCAATGAAAGAAATATTCCCTGATCTTTTTTTCATGCCTGCAGGTGGTGTGGAAACCAGTGAAGAAAATTTAAGTAGTTGGTTTATAAGCGGGGCAAGTGCGGTGGGCTTGGGAAATGGGTTGATCAGTAAAAATTTATTGGAAACAAAAGATTATGCAGGAATAGGATCATTGACAAGAAAAACCCTGCAATTGGTAAAGGAAATAAAAAGCCGTTAATGTTGTGCCGCTATTGGTATGTCCATTAACAACAGCGGCTTCCTGAATAGTAGGTAGTATTTAAAATTAAAAGAGAGAATGACCAAAAAAGCTGATTTATTTATTTTTTGTACGCATTTTTACGATGAACCAAATTAAAATTAACAGGCAAATAAATTGACACCTGAATTAAATATATAAACATGAGACGTTATTCTCAACAGAAGCGATTTTTATTCGCTGTAGATTGTATAATTTTTGGTTTTGACGGACAGGAATTAAAGCTGATGGTAATTCAAAGGGGCTTTGAGCCATTCAGAGGGGAATGGAGTTTGGTGGGAGGATTTGTGGGTGAAACTGAAAGTGCGGAAGATGCTGCGGCCAGGGTGTTAAAAGAACTTACCGGGCTGGATGGATTGTATATGGAACAGTTGCATGCGTTTTCAGCTATTGACCGGGATACGGTTGAGCGCACTGTTTCTATCGCCTACTTTGCTTTGATTGATATTCAGAAATATAAAAAACAGATCATTGAGCATTATCACCCGGCCTGGTTTTCTATTAATGAATTGCCCTCTCTAATATTCGACCATACAAAAATAGTTGAGCTCGCCAAAGAAAAATTACGGTACAAGGCGGCGCTTCATCCATTATTGTTTGAATTGTTACCCGCTAAATTTACCATGCCTCAATTGCAAAATTTATATCAGTGTGTTTACAATACCGCATTTGATAAAGGCAATTTCAACCGCAAATTATCATCCACCAAATTATTGATGAAATTAAATGACAAAGATAAACTTGGTTCAAAAAAAGGCGCCTTCTATTACAAAGTGGACACTAAAAAATACAGCGCTTCCTTCAACTCTTTTTTGAATATAGTGCCGGGGCAGAATGGATGGAAATAAATGACGATCGCCAAAGATTGTTTTTCATTAATGAATAAGAAAAATTTATTTCAACTTCCTGTTTTTTTTCAATTACCGGGCTTTATGCCCGGGAAAGAAAAAGAGCTATCCTCCTTGAATTGTTTCATCAGCTAAAGTTACTAACGGCAGGCGCAAGACGGGCCCTGCGCTGATGGAACAAGCCTTTATTTCCATATTTATTATTTTTCGATTTGGCTGTAAGTAGGTTTTTTTATACACTTATAGCCAAATCCAAATAATTGAATTTGGCTATAAGTGGTAATTTTTATACATTTATAGCCAAATC
>JANOTW010000981.1:0-2404 GCA_031416575.1 Ferruginibacter sp. | reverse complement strand
AGACAGGGAAAGCGGCAGGGTAGTGGGCGGTTTAATACTGGTAGCGGTTGGCGCTGCATTACTATTGCGCAACTCGGGTTTTTTAATGCCCGGATGGCTATTTACCTGGCCAGTGATCCTTATACTGGTAGGTATTTATACAGGGTTCAAACATAATTTCAGGAACAATTCCTGGCTCGTCATCACGGCAGTGGGTTGTTTCTTCCTGGTCAGCAGGTTTATTCCATCCCTGGGCCTTCAGCCGTTGTTTTGGCCCCTCGTGATCATTGGGTTGGGCATAGCGTTTATTTTAAGGCCCGGAAGAAACAGATGGCTAAATACCAAGCCGGAAAATGAATTCAATAAATGGGAAAATGTACCCACAGGTACTTTGAATGATCCGGGTAAACAGGTATTTTCAGACAGGGGCGATTACCTGGTTGTTGAATCGGTTTTTAGTGGTGTAAATAGAAATGTAGTATCCAAGGATTTCCGGGGCGGCCATATCACTTCCGTTTTTGGCGGAACCAAAATTGATCTTAGCCAGGCAGACATAACCGGCCCCGTTGTTATTAAATTCGATGTAGTGTTTGGCGGGGCTAAATTAATAGTACCTCCTCATTGGGCTGTTCAAAATGAGATCAATGGCGCCTTTCACGGAGTAGATGATAAAAGGAATTTTAATCCTTCCGTCAGCCTCAACCCGGATAAAGTACTCATATTAAAAGGCTCCGCCGTATTTGGCGGAATAGAGATCAGGAGTTATTAGTGTGAATGGTGAATCGTTAAAGGTGAATGGGCAAAGTGCAATGGGCAACCGGCAATAAGCAATGAGGAAATGGATAATGGGCAATCGTGAAATTTTAACCATTCATTCATCACGGATCACACATCTCTATTACTCATCACGCATCATTTAGCCTACCTATTTGTATTTGATCATAAAACTTCAACAGAAGTATAAATCAGGTAACAAGTTAAAATAAATCAGACATCAGAAATCAGGCATCCGGCATCACTCATCATTCATCACCAAAATTATACGACATGAATTGGTTTATTGCAAAATTGGTATTCCGAATCGTTTGCGGCCACGGAAATCATACACCACAGTTTGATGAACAGCTTAGGCTGATTTATGCCGACGATGAATTACATGCTTTTCATAAGGCGAGGCTGCTGGGCGAAGGCGATTGTATAAAAGATGCAGGTGAAACTACTGTTGTCGTCGAGGGTTGCCAACCTTCCATAGACTCTAATTATTTAAAGACCCTTTGCAAAGGTTGGCAACCCTTCAGGAACAGTTATCAGGAACGTGGCCGGTGGGACACCGGCCACGGCGTGCTTCCCCTGGCTGGTGACCCATTAGCCAGCGACAATTTGGGATGCACCCTTGTAAAATGGAAATTTATAGACGTAAGTGAATTGCATCCTTTAACAAGCTATACTGATGGCGCTGAAATCTATTCCCTGATAAAGGAAGAAGCCGATGCGGAATTGTATATTCGTAGTATTCAAAAAACGGCCACGCAATTATTACAACATGGCCTGCATCAGTTCACCGGCATAAACAGCACCGCTATTGGCACTTGATATTTCCCCGGATAGAAAAGTAAAATTTATTTTTTCCACCGTATTCCTTGTATGGTGGTGTATTTGGTGCATGCTTCATGTAATGGTATTGCACGGCTTTGGGATCACTCCCTCCAGGGCAATGGCCGATGGAATAATCAGTAATGTTTTATTGGCGGCGGTATGTTTGATCGTTATCAATAACATGCGTTATTATTTACCCAAGCGGGAGAAATACTGGTATGTACTGGTGATCAGTATCGCGTTAAGTTCGCTATGGTTATTAATAATGCGGGTAAGTTTATGGGCCTTGTATAAATTTGATTTGGCTTATATGCAATCATTGTCGCAAACCTCCAATATCAGGTATGCCATCGCTTTTTTAATGATCGGGTGTTGTACCATGTTAAGTTTGCTATGGTTCTCACAGAAGGACCAGCATGCGGATAATCAGCGAAAATTGGATATGGAGCGCCTGGCACGGGAAGCGGAGTTGAATAAGCTGCGGCAACAACTACAGCCTCATTTTTTATTCAACAGCCTTAATTCCATCAGTGCGTTAACAGGCAGCCAGCCTGAAAAAGCCCGGCACATGATACAGCAGTTGGCGGATTTTTTACGCGGCACATTACGAAAAGAAGGGCAGCAATGGACAACGCTGGAAGAAGAACTGCAATACCTGCAATTGTACCTGGATATAGAGAAAGTGCGCTTTGGTTACCGCCTGCAAACCAATATTGATTGTACCGAAGCGGCATTGCAAATGAAATTACCTGCCATGCTGCTACAGCCACTGGTAGAAAACGCCATCAAGTTCGGCCTGTATGATACCCTGGGTGAAGTAACTATTTTC
>JANOTW010000980.1:0-4565 GCA_031416575.1 Ferruginibacter sp. | reverse complement strand
ATCACGAAAAACACCTTTGACCGGAATATCTTTATTATTTGAAAAATTAAATAACCCAACATAAACCTCATCGCCAATATCTAAATCTTTTACCTGTTCGGTAACAAACGGTTCGCCAAATTTAGCTACCCTCATGGTGTAAGTATTATCCACTCTTTCCAGTTGAACCACATCTGCATGGGTAAGTTTAGATCGAATTTCCGTAATAGGGCCACCGGTTGTTCTTCTATATTGAAGGGATGGACTCCTATCGGTGTTAACAGCAGCATTAATTTGCGGGGAATTTCCATCAAGGTGGGTTCTTACCATCCACCCCAACTTATGGTGTACATCAGAAACTTTATCCTTAAACTGCAAACGGGTATAAAGAATAAAATCGCCTTTGATGCGTTTCCACATGAAATGACTTACATCCTGGTTTCTACTGTTGATATTACCGACGCTGTTTATTTCGTATTGCTGGCGCTGAGGATAATACTTAGCTGAGCCAGTATGCGATCCCTTACCTATATCCCCATGACTTTCAAAAATACCTAAAGTATCCTGCTGCGCAAATACAGAATGATTTAATACAACCAAAAAAAAAATGCAAAATGCGGCGTTGCTTATTTTATATGATTTCATATTTAGGGTAGTTTACTATTTTCGCGTCATCCAAATCAATATTAAAAGTATATCGGGTTGATCATACACCAATTTGAAGTTTATATTTTATAATCCTCTATTGGTAAGTGACTTTTATACAATCCACTTTTATTGTAAATCTTAATTTGGGAAATGCCTTAAAATAAAAAAGTGGGAAAAGGTATTAATTGTACGGCTTAAAGAACCGGATACCTTTCATTATTATGCCTTTTAAGCATAGTATATATATTTTAGTTATGGATGTTAAATTAATTAAACAGGGGTGCAATTCCAAATGAAAAAATTGTTAAATAAATATTTTTTCAGCTTTTTTTTCCACAAATTTCTTCAATAGCCATTGAACCCGGTCAAGAAAAAGAATTCACCTTGGATACAAGGATGCCCAAAATTTCAGCATTCAAGACAATTTATTAAAAGCAAGGATTTGGGAAAGAATAAAAATGGTGGTTCAAAAATGTTTAAATCTCAGTTTATTTTAAATAACAAAAAAGCCTCCAACTCAATAATGAACTGAAGGCTTTTTTATTAGTACTCGGGATGGGAGTTGAACCCACACTCGCCTTACGGCGAACAGGATTTTAAGTCCTGCGTGTCTACCAGTTCCACCACCCGAGTGTAACTTGCCGGTCTTTAAATTTTCCGGTGGCGGAAAAAAAAAGCAGATAACAAAAGCTATCTGCCTTAAAGCTAAGAGCGAAAGACCGGGCTCGAACCGGCCACCCCGACCTTGGCAAGGTCGTGCTCTACCAAATGAGCTACTTTCGCATTATTAAAAAGAACTGTTCCTGTTTTTCGGATTGCAAAAATAGGGTTTGTAACTGTACCGCAAAATTTTTTATTTGTACTGGGGATTGTACAAAGTGTTTTCAGGCACTTTTACTTCCGGCTTTCCTTTGTACCGATGGCTATACATACCTATGCACCCTCCTAAAATAAAAGCTACCACTAAAAAAATCTGGCAATACCAGAGAAAACGGGAGGATGATACCCAGTTGTGGGCAAAATCTTTGTGTTTATTGTCTATTACTTCGTATTCCATAATAAGCTGTTTGCAAGTGCAAAAATAAGTAAAGTGGTTCAAAAACAATTATTTGTTCTTAACAATTTCCGAAAACGTATTTTTCTTTTTTACAAAATGTTGCCACACTATGGAGGAAGGAAACCAGCCTCCTGGTTTTCGTTTCCGGGCCTCAGGAAAAACAGTTCTCTTCTGATCAAACAGTAACCATTTTAAAAAAAACAAATGAGCTTTTATTATCGCCATAAAAAAACCGCTGTTGCCGCCCAACAATCCTTTCCATGCAGCTATGGCATCCAATATTATCCTGATAGCAATTGTCCGGATGGCTTTTGCAACAGGTAAATTTTTTACAAGCATCACCAGGTTGTTCCTGAAATTAAGAAAGGTTTTCAGGTTACTATCTTTGGATAAAGTGCCACCACCAACATGGTAAACCACCGACCCGGGTTGCACATACACCTTATATCCTGCCAGTTGCAGCCGCCAGCAAAAATCAATTTCTTCCTGGTGGGCGAAAAAATATTCATCAAGGCCACCAACTGAATGATAGCTATTTGCTTTCACGAACATGGCCGCACCACTTGCCCAAAAGCATGGCTGTGCATCATCATATTGCCCCTTATCCTCTTCCACTATATCAAAAACCCTACCCCTTGCAAACGGGTATCCCAGCGCATCCATCCATCCTCCACAGGCGCCTGCATATTCAAAATACCGCCGGTTTTCATAACTCAATAATTTAGGCTGGCAGGCGGCAATGGAATCATCATTTTCCATTAAATCAATCACAGGTCCTATCCAGCCCGGCGTTACCTCCACATCATTATTCAATAAAACATAATAATCACTTTTTACCTGCCTTAATGCGGTATTGTACCCTTTGGCAAAACCTTCATTACTGGTATTGGCCAGTATTTCCACCTGCGGAAAATATTGTTGTAAAAAAATAATGGAGTCATCGGTTGAAGCATTGTCGGCAACAATCACCTGCTTATTGGCATAGGTGGACGCAATTACAAAAGGAAGGAATTTTTGAAGCAATTCTTTTCCGTTCCAGTTTAAAATAACGATGGATACCAATGGCATTTTTTTTGTACCGGCTACATCAAGCGCTTCAGCATCGTTGCGTCGCAATCCGTTCATCATTTATACTACTATTTAGCTTTAATTATGTTTTGCACAAACATAATCCATTTCTTTTTTTTCATTTCTTATTTCTTCATTTACATTTGATAAAATGATCACACAATTATTTAACTGGCGGACAGCCCTGGCAATGGTTGCCATAGCGATTGTAACAGGCACTGTTTTTTATTCCAATTACCTGTCAAAAAAAATTGCTTCGGATGAAAGGGAAAAAGTGGACGTATGGGTGCAATCGCTGAAAACAAGGGCCGAGGCTACTGAGCAGGTGGCATTGGACCTTACCAATGCAATCACTTCCCGAAATACGAGTATTCCCATTATAGAAACAGACGAATATGACAATCCATCCGGGCAGGGCTTAAACCTTGATACGATGGAATTAAAAAGAGACACTGGTTATTTACGCAGAAAAGTAAAAGAATTTAGAAGCCGGAACGATGCTATCACCGTAGAAGTAAATAAAAACCCGCTGATCATTAATAAATATTATTTCGGCGATTCCAAACTACTGAAAGAAGTAAGGTACTACCCGCTTATCCAGCTTTTGATAGTTGCGCTTTTTATCATCATCACTTTAATTACAATTACGCTGCGCAATAAATCAACGCAAAACCAGGTGTGGGCGGGCATGGCGAAAGAAACGGCCCACCAGTTAGGCACACCGCTCTCTTCACTGCAGGGATGGGTAGAGCTCCTAAAAGAAATGCCTGGTAATGAAAAGATCGCTTCGGAAATGTTCAAGGACGTGGACCGGTTGAAATTAGTGAGTGACCGGTTTGGTAAAATTGGCAGCACGCCACAACTGGAAGAAATCAATATCATTGAGCAAATAGAAAACATGGTAGCCTATATAAAAAGGAGGGCATCCGAAAATGTCAGTTTCAGCATTTATACCTATGATGAAAAGGAAATTCACGCAATGATCAGCGGCCCCCTGTTTGACTGGGTAATTGAAAATTTATTAAAGAATGCATTGGATGCCATGGAAGGAAAAGGCAGTATCCAAATTAAAATAAAAAATGAAACGGCAGCCGCGATAATAGACGTAACAGACTCTGGAAAAGGGATTAGCAAACAAAATGTAGCCAACATATTTAAACCCGGCTTTACTACAAAAAAACGCGGCTGGGGCCTGGGCCTAAGTTTATCAAAAAGAATTATTGAACAATATCATAAAGGTGAGCTGTTTGTAAAAAATTCTGAACCTGGTAAAGGAACTACTTTCAGGATCGTACTGAAAAAATAGGCTGGAACGGCTGCGGCCTGATCCTGCCCATTCTTTTATTACCGGCTAATTCAAGGTAGCAAAGTTTTCAAGGTAGCCAACCTTTAAAAGGTTAGCTACCTTGAAAATTTCCTTTTGATTTTTATTACAGTAAAGTTTTTACATTTGCATTCCCCACAGTGATTGGCACACCAGGTAATTACTGATTATTTTTGCGGCGATGGCGAAATTGGTAGACGCACTACTTTGAGGTGGTAGCGCCCGAAAGGGCGTGGGAGTTCGAATCTCCTTTGCCGCACATTTGAAAGGGTTGCAAATTAATTATTTGCAACCTTTTATTTTTATGCCCTGTGTAATTTTCACTGCTTTTTTATCAGGAGAAAAATTTCATCATTTTACACGATGAAAAAGGAAATAAAATATAAGAGTGATTTTTCTAAACAGGAAATTACTTTTACCGTTGATGAGGCGCTCAACAAGTTAAATGGTAAAACCCTTGCTACAAAAAAACAGGCAGGTACAAACAGG
>JANOTW010000979.1:0-2290 GCA_031416575.1 Ferruginibacter sp. | reverse complement strand
AAATTGCAATTTGTAGACATTGTAAAATGTGTTTAGAACTACAAGTTGCTTTTTCTTTTAAATCAATACCACATTGACTTTTCCACCAATGTGCATAACCCTTAACTTGACGCCAATGCGGTTCATCGGGAGGGCCGGGGGTTAACTGTTTTGTATTTTTTATTGAACAAAACAAAATTTCACTGATTTACCCGTGGTGCGGTATAGCAGCTTTTTTAGCAACTTATTTTAGTTACTCAATTATTTTTTTTCCTGTATTTTCCAAAAGGAATGACAACCAAAGATTTAAAATTTCCAACATCTTCTTTTTTCATGTAAGTATCTACCCCGAATATTAAATCTTCAGCAGGCAATTTTTTAAACGTACCAAAAAACCTGTCCCAGATGCTTAATACATCACCATAATTGCAATCGGTATAAGGTTGCTTATAGTGATGGTGCACCTGGTGAAGATTAGGGGTAATAAAAATTAATCCAATAATTTTATCAAGCTTATCGGGCAGGCGGTAATTGATATGTGCGAATAAGGTGGTAAATGCCTGGATGACCTGCCGCAGCATTAAAGCCCAGAATGCAGCCCCGCTTATAAACACCCAAAGCAATGTAAAGGAAAGACGGATAAAATTTTCACCCGGATGCTCCCGGAGGGTGGTTGATACATCCAATACATGATCGCTGTGATGCACCACATGAAACATCCAAAGCCTTTTCACTTTATGCATGGTTACATGGTAAACATATTCTCCAAAGTCCAGAAAAACAAAAGTTACCAGAAACAACAAGAGAGGACTTTTGCCAACAGGCAAATGATATAAAAAACCAAATTGATGATTGGTTGTCCATTCAATGGTTTTTACAAAAGTGAGGCCCAGCAGTAACTGCCCTGGAATGCTGGTAAAAATAAACGGAGCATTGATGAATGCATGTTTCCATTTTTCATAATTAAATAATACGCCGGTAATATTTTCAATATTCCAGGCGATAATGAATAATCCAAAAAATAAAAACAATTGGGATTGAGGGCCGTACCCTGTAATAAATTCCTGAAAATGATTCATTAAAATAAGGGTTGTTTATAATTTTTTAAAACACATATTCCGTCCAAGAAATTCAAAGTGCCAGAACCCTCTTACTTTCAGACAGCCATCTTTTGCGATCCATGCCTTGGCGTTCCAGTCTTTGCCACTGCTGGCATCATAGATCCTTCCATCCTCCCACTCATCCTTGCCTTCATTATATACAAGGCCGTGCATTACTTCCATGCCGATAATTTTTCGGGTACGTAATGCTTCAATGGGGTTCCTTATGTCGCACCGTACATTCATCGGGCTGCTTTTATCATCCGTGTCATCAAACCAAACAACCCTTGCCTTGTATTCATTTCCGGTTTTTAAAATTTCTACTTCAAGATTATTTTCGGTACTCATCCACCGGCCGATAATGTCCGCGGAATGGTGCTGTATAGCTGCAGTTGCAGCTAATGTTATTATTAAAAGAGGGAGAAAAAGAAGTTGCTTCATAACTGATGATTTACTTTAAAATGATAATGTAAGGCCGAGATAAATACCATCCTTTTTGGCGTAGGGATTATTGAGATAATTAAGCCGCCTGTAATATTCCATGGAGATTACATGAAAAATATTTTCAATTCCAACACTGGCTTCCATAAAGGGCACTTTGCCAACCCTGTTAAAATTGGAACTTTTATTATAATCAATATTAGCATTGCCCATATCCCCCCAATAAACATTAAAAGAAAAACGTTCCCGCCAACCCAATTTTTGTAACAGGGGGATTTTATCAAACAATGCACCGCCTAAATAAAACCTTGTGTGCAGGCTAACGTAACGGTCGGCGGCAAATTCATAAGGCGACATTGTATTAAACTGGTACTTGCTTGCAAAATAATATTCGTTACCGGCAGGTACGTTCAGCAGCAGGTAAGGTATTGTACCAAATACTTTTCCTGCTTCCAGTTTATAGTACAGCATACTCTTTGGTGGCAAACGCAATCGTTGTTCTATCCCCACATTCACTTTTTGATATTCAAACATTGCCTTACCCTGTTCAAAACCATAGGTGTAATTAGCGGTCAATACAGGTGAA
The DNA here is from genome assembly GCA_031416575.1 of Ferruginibacter sp. Lineage (GTDB taxonomy): Bacteria > Bacteroidota > Bacteroidia > Chitinophagales > Chitinophagaceae > Ferruginibacter. The sequence goes on along the minus strand of JANOTW010000979.1, from coordinate 184 downwards.
AAAGTACCCAGCCTTATATTATCATAATTAAGCAGCGTAGTTTTTTCATTGTGTGCATACCTTAGACCAATGGATGCTTCTGCGACCGGTAATTTTTTTTGGTATATGCTGTCATAGGGTTTATCGATAACAGGATTTATAGGACGGTATTTAAAATCAAAAACAGGGTTTAGTTCACGGAAAC
>JANOTW010000978.1:0-2725 GCA_031416575.1 Ferruginibacter sp. | reverse complement strand
AATTGCGCTAAAAATATCCCGGGGCCTTTTATTGTTTGCATGGTGTTATAGAATGAGTAATGAGTGATGAGTGATGAGTGATGAGTAATGAGTAATGAGTAATGAGTGATTGGTGATTGGTGATGAGTGATGGTTGATTAGTTATTCGTGATGACGATTAATGAGAAAGTAATGAGAAAAATTAAATTTCAGGTTGATATTTAATGAGTGCGCTTAACTGTTTGAAAGCGCTCACTAACTTCTCACCAAGTATAAATAAAGATTCATTATTACAATACTCAAGTTCTACAGCAATGTCCAAAGCTGTATCAATTTCAATAGCAGAACCTCTTGAAATTTCATAAAATCTTTTTCTTTCTGTTACAGACTTTCTGGAGCTTCCTTCCGCAATATTTAAATGAACTGAAAGAGCTGCCCTTCGAATTTGGGAAATCATGCCAAATTTTTCATCTGAAGGAAATGCCTTTGTTATTTTGTAACATTCTAAACATAAGGCCCTTGACGCCTGAAAAATGCTAAGGTTGGTATGAGCTAATTGAAGGAACATAAAGTAAAATGTTTAAAATGTTGAATAATTGATGAGCAATGAATGATCAGAATTATATTAAAAGGAAGATAGTATGATTAATGAAAGTTAATAATTATAGATACTAAAATACACATTTCCATAGTACTTTATTAAATACCTGATAGCAACTCATTCACAACTCATCACTCATCACTCATATCTCATATCTCACATCACATACTCCGTCCACTTCTTATCCGACTGTGCGGACAAAACCACATTATCTATAAAAGCCATCCCCCTTACGCCATCATCCACGCCAGGGAAATCAAGCGATTCCTTGGAAGGTTGGGTGCCATTCATTTTCGCCATCAATGTGGTGGCGAAATTTTTATAAATATTGGCGAATGCCTCCAGGTAACCTTCGGGATGGCCGCCTGGCGTACGGCAATTATTAGTCGCGTAAGTGGAGAGCCTGTCCCCATAATTCCCGCCGGCACGAAGTATCTGTGCAGGCGCATCCAGCCATTTTACCAACAGTGTATTGGGTTCCATCTGCGCCCATTCAATGCCGCCCTTTTCTCCATACACCCGTATCTTCAAGGCATTTTCTTCACCGGCCGCCACCTGCGATGCCATCAGCACTCCTGCGGCGCCGTTATCAAATTTCAATAATACATTTCCATCATCATCCAAAGCCCGGCCTTCTACAAAAATATTCAGATCGGCGCACAGATGGGTGATCTTTAAACCGGTTATATACTCCGCCAAATGAGCGGCATGCGTTCCAATATCACCCATACAGCCACTCTTGCCGCTGCGCTTGGGGTCTGTTCTCCAGGCAGCCTGTTGATTGCCCTCCCTTTCCGTTAATTTACTCAGCCAGCCCTGTGGGTATTCCACCCATACTTTTCTTACTTTTCCCAATACACCGCCACTCACCATCGCCTTTGCCTGCTTCACCATGGGATAACCCGAATATGTGTGGGTAAGGCAAAGCATTAAACCCGTTTCTTCCACCAGTTTTTTTAATTCCCTGGCCTCCTCCAATGTAAAAGTGATCGGCTTTTCAATTACTACATTGAAGCCCTTTTGTAAAGCCAGTTTGGCGGGAGCGAAATGTGCGAAGTTGGGCGTTACGATCGTAACGAAATCCATTCGTTTATCCGCAGGCATTAAACTTTCCTTTTCAAGCATTTCATCGTATGTAAGATAAATCCTGTCTTCCGGTAAAAAAAGTGACTGCCCGGAATCTTTTGCTATTTCGGGGTTGATGCTTAACGCACCACAAACCAATTCAACCAACCCATCCATGTTGGCAGCTAAGCGGTGTATGGCTCCTATAAAGGCGTCTTTACCACCTCCGATCATTCCCATTCGTAATTTTCTTTTCATATAGATTTATTTTAAAAATTGTTTTTGTTTAATATTTGGCAAGGTTAAAATTTTTTACAATTTTACGGATAAAATTCAGGTACATGCAATAAAATATTTGCCGGAGGGTAACTGAGCATAATTTCAGTATCTTCTCATTACCAGTTCTACCCGGTAGGTTTTATTTAAATCCTTTGCTAAGGTTACTAATGATTGAATGGATGATGGAATATTTTTATCCCGTATATAAATTGAAGAAAAGTGTACTTAAAATTCGCAGTGTTTTGAACCGCTGAAAAAAAACAATTGTTAATTTAACTTTTTTATTCTAAAATGCAATAATATTACATTTCTTTTTTTGAGCGCTATTTTGATATTATTCATAAACCAACGATTATGCCTGCCAATATTCAGAAAAAGCAACTTTTTCTAGCAAGTTGTATTGCACTATTAGTAACTTCCTTGTCTTTCGGAATTCGTGCCGGTATATTGGGTCGTCTGGGTGAAAAGTTTTCGCTGGATGCACAACAGTTAGGAACCATAGCAGCCACTGCATTTTGGGGCTTCCCGCTAGCCATTGTTATTGGCGGATTGGTGGTAGATGCCATCGGCATGAAGAAATTATTGATAGCTGCTTTTGTATTCCACCTCGCAGGTATTTTGCTCACTGTATTTGCAACCGGCTACTGGAGTTTATTCATTTCAACCTTGTTTGTGGGCATTGCCAACGGAACTGTTGAGGCCGCCTGTAATCCGCTGGTAGCAACCATCCACAGCGATAATAAAACTACTAAATTAAATCACTTTCACTTATGGTTTCCTGGCGGTATTGTAATAGGTACC
>JANOTW010000977.1:0-19513 GCA_031416575.1 Ferruginibacter sp. | reverse complement strand
GATGAACCTGAATACTATGAAGCGTTCAAAAAATTTGCAAGTCATTTATACAACGAATGGCAGAAACTGAAAATGCAGCATGGTGTTTTGAATGAGGGCGTAATCCTGAAAGGGCTGTTTGGTGATGATATTTTTACGAAGGCACAAACAAGCCAGTCCATTTTAATTGAGGAATTAAGAAAAAGTAAATCGTTAGCTGCTGCCCGAAATACAGGAATACTTTCTTCTGTAAGTTCTGTTGGTGCTGCTGCTGTAAAATCAAACACATTTTTTGGCGGCCATGAAAAGTAATTTTAGAACAAGAGATAAAACAATAGCTGAACAAGTTTCTTCCATGCGGTGCAAGTATCCTCAATTTACAACTGACTTTACTTCACATAGCAGTATGAAAGTAACGGGTGTGTTGCAACCAACTTCACGAAGCGGTGCTTATCAGTTTGTGTTGAAATATAATTTGGCTGATAGCCCGAAAACAAAAATCTTTTCGCCTGTGCTGCTGAAAAATGATAGGGATGAAGAAGCACCACACCTTTACCCAAATGAAAACCTTTGCCTTTATCATCCGCAATACCGTGAGTTTAACCGAACAGATTTCTTATGTGATACAATAATTCCATGGACATCTTTGTGGCTCTACTATTATGAAGTGTGGCACTTAACAGGTGAATGGCTTGGCGGTGGTGAGCATCCAGTAAAATTAAAACCAAAAACAAAATGAGAAGACAAGACAGACAAATAGTAAACGGTGCTTTAATCGTTGGCGGTACTACGGCACTGGTAGATGTTCTTATGCAATGGATGGAACATAAGGACAAGGGAATTGACTTTACATGGGATAGTTACAACGGCATGAGAACCTTTAAGCGTTCTCTTGTGGGTGCTGCTGTGGGTGGGGGTTTGGGTTATGCTTATTACCGCTACCAAATAAGTCAGGAAGCAAAGCTGCCGTTTAACTCGGATGATTATGTAAAAAAGATTTTGACTGAAGAACATTTGAAAGCAAACCCTGCTGCTTTTAAAAGTGTGGTTGCTACCCGTGAAAGGGTAAAGCAATGGATGGTTGATAAATTCGGAAATAAACTTGTTGCTCTGCCCGAAGATACTGGCTCGTTTTACAAACGAACTGCAATAGCTTCAAACTACGATTTAGATATTGTGCTTCCATTCAAGCGAAGTAGTTACAACTCGTTGGAAGAAATGTATTACGATGTTTATGAAGTGGTCGGAAAAGCATTTGGCGATAGGGCTACTGTTACCAAACAAACAAAGGCTATTGGACTTACTTTTGAAAATAATGGCAATCCAATTCATTTTGATGTTGTGCCGGGAAGGGAAATAAATAATTACGCTGTTGAAAAGGACTTGAACCTTTATGTGAAACCTGAATGGATTTGGCAAAGGGGAACTTCCTTCAAAACAAATGTTGGTGTGCAAAAAAGTATGACGGTGAATAAACCTGAAGCAAGGACTGTGATATAACTTTTGAAAACATATAGAGATAGAAACAATTTGCCGTTGCCTACATTGATGGTTGAGCAATGTGTTGTTGATGCGTTATCAGAAAATAATTTTGGCGTTTACGCTTCTCCAACTGAAAACCTTTTGAACTGTATGGACTTTATTTCAAAAAAGATGGAGCAAAAAAGTTTGATGGATATTGCTAACTCAAATAATAACCTACACGATAAAGTAACGGATTTGCAGAAAAGCTATATCTCCAATCAGTTGAGAAAGGATATTCAGCGTATTGAGGAAAACCCAAGATACATGAAGGAAATTTTTGAGTGTGATTGATTTTGTTTTACCCTACAACTTCCTCTTTCATCTGCAAAGCATCTTTCAATGCCACTTGCAAAAGTTGGTTGCTGTAGTTTTGATTATCTGTTATTGTTGTTTTTAATTCCTCACACAGATTCATTACTTCTTCTAACTTTTTTACAATGCGTTTTTGTTCTGCAAGTGGGGGAAGCGGAATTAACAGGTTGAACATTTCTTCCGTGTTGATGTTATTTATTCCAACTGTTGTTCTCAAAGGTGTTTCAATTAACTCTCTGAAAAAAGGTGAAGTTGTTGCAAGCCATAAATATTTTGGATTGGACAAATCTTTATTGAACCTAAAACGAACCAAATATCCAGCGTAAGTAAATCCAACAAATTCAGAAGATACCAAAACGGTTTTGCCAACTAAATCACGACTACCATTTGAACGAATAATCAAGATGTCATTTTCTTCAAGTGAAAGTTCTGATTTCTCCTTCAAACTCAAATTCGTGTATTTCAAATCTTCTCCGTCAAGTATTCCACCCGATACATTTGGAATCCGAAGGACTCTAGAATTTTTCGTTGAATCATAATCACAACTTTGAGAAGTTCCGTATTTTATTTCGGTTAGGATTTCACCCAACCTGCACCAAATCCAGTTTTCGGGAATCTCAAACGGAATTTCTTCTTCATTGATTGGTAACTCTTTTCCTTTTTTTAGCTTCTTTTCTTCAATCAGTTTTTCCTTTTCTGCTTTTATTTTTTGCAATAACTCTTTTGCATTGCCGTCTTTCTTGTCTTGCTTAACCAGTTTGCCTTGCATCGCTTCTCTTAAAAAAGATTGGCGAAGTTGTTTGAGTAAATCTTCTTGGTGTGTAAGTTCGGTTGATAGCTCTTCTTTTACTTCTTCTGAATTCACAAATTGATTTTTGATTTCAATTTGTTTTTCAATTTCAAAGTATGGCAACTCGTATTTCCCGAATGCTGTCAAGCCAATTGCTTCCTTTGATGTTCCTGCCTTGGTGTTCTTTACAATATCCTTTTTAAATTCATTAAAGATGATGTGATAAAATTTCAAATCAATCGGAAAATTGTCAGGGTCTTTTGGAGTAATGATGAAACACAAATCACTTGAAATAAATTTTCCGTTCACATAATGGGTTCTGCCAAGTGAACCTGAGGCAGCAGCAGCAAAAACCAACGCTTCGCAATCGTGTGAAAATTCTTTGTGTCTTTTCCATTCAGCAGCAGCAGTAATAAAATTATATTTCCCTGCTTCACACTTTGAACTTTGCAGTGTTCCTTTTTCAAACTTGAACAGTTTATCAATTCTATAAATACTCATGCTACTGCTGCCTTTAATTGTTTGAGTAATGAATTGCTTTTTGAAAAACTCTTGTCCATTAACTGCATTAACTCCGTGCTTGTATATTCGTGTGCTGCTTCTTCTTTATTTGGATTCTTTACATCAAGGTTGTAACCGTTTGCAATAATGGTGTCAATGGAAACCTTCCAACAGATTTCACTCTCAGCTCGTTTCTTCCACCACTTTTTAATCGGCTCAAATTCTTCAATACGAATTGGTTTTGTCTTGTTGTAGGATTTTACTCCCTCTGGCATCCTGTGTTCGTAATACCAAATCTCTTTTGTCTTTACTCCTTTCTCAAAAAATAAAAGATTGGTTGCTACACCAGCATAAGGTTGAAAAACTGAATTGGGTAAACGGATTATTGTGTGCAGGTTACATTCTTCCAGTAATCGTTGTTTGATTCTCTGCTTCACGCCATCGCCTGTTAAACTTCCATCAGGCAAAACAATTCCTGCTCTTCCACCTTGCTTTAGCAAATGAATTATCAGAATTAAAAACAAGTCGGCACTTTCTTTTGTCCTGTATGATTGTGGAAAATTATTTTCGTTGTTGTTTGCCACAATTCCACCGAAAGGTGGATTGGCAATAATTACATCAACTTTGTTTTTCTCTGTGAAGTTGCTTAGTGGTTGGTCAAGTGCATCACCAAAACGAATATTGGGAACTTCAATGTCGTGCAAAATTAAATTTGTTGTTGCCAACAAATAGGGAAGTGGTTTGTATTCCCAACCAATAACATTTTCTTGCAATGCTTTTCTTGCTTCAATACTGTTTACTTTCTTCTTTAAGTTTTCAATTGCACAAGTCAAGAAACCACCTGTGCCACATGCAGGGTCAAGAATTTTTTCTCCTTCTTTCGGATTTACAATGTCGGTAATGAATTGCGTTACTGCTCTTGGTGTGTAGAACTCTCCGCTTTTACCTGCACTCTGCAATTCTTTTAAAATGTTTTCATACAACTCTCCAAAAGCATGACGGTCTTTCGCAACATTGAAATCAATTTCATTCAACTTGTTCAAAACCTTACGAAGATTGATTCCGCTTTTCATGTAGTTGTTGTTGCCTTCAAACACTTCACGAACTATCAATGCTCTGCGGTTGCCTGTGGCTACATTGATGTTACGCAATGCAGGGAATAATTTTCTGTCAACAAATTCTAAGAGTGCATCACCAGTTATGCCTTCATTATCACCAGCCCAATTTCCTTTTTCTTTTACCCAATGAAATTCTTCGGGAATAGGAGATTTGTATTTAGAATTCATCAACTCCATTTCCAAATCTTTATCGGAAAATATTTTCAAGAAAAGCATCCAACCTAATTGCTCAATGCGTTGTGCATCTCCGTTCAATCCTGTGTCTTGCCACATGATTGTTCTGATTGCGCCAATGATTCCTGATATATTACTCATGCTTTCTTATGCGGTTTTATACAATTCAATTTCTAATTCCTTTATGGCTTGCAGATAATTTTCTCGGCTGCCAAACTCTTTTATTATTTCTGTTGGCGAACCAAATTCTGTGAGCGGTTTTACTTTTAATACTTCCATGCTCTCAATGTTTTCAATTCCTTCATCAGCGTATTTGTCAAGCAATGCCTCTAAAACCTTTCGGCTTTGCTCACCATACTTTGTAAAGTAGTTTCGCTTCTTCACATTGTTGGCTCTTTCTTTCCGTGTAAGTGGTGGTTGGTCGTAAGCAATATGACAAATCAAATCAAAGAGGTCGCAATTGTTTTCAACTGCATCCATCAATGCCTCAACCAAAACTCCCTGGTCTTGCAATTCTTTAATGATTGCTTCTTTGCGTTCGGTGTTGTTCCAACGGTTTAAGAAATCATCCAACGATTTAAACTGTACTTTGATAATGTCTTTGGTATGGTCTTTCAAACTCACTGTGATTGGTCTGCCGTTGTGGTCAAAATATAATTCACGGCTCACCAAAACAGAAACATCAACTCCGTTTACATAAATTTTTTGTCGTGGTTCATGTACAGTAGAAATAAGGTCATTCTCCGGGTAACGGATTTGAGGTTTTTCTACCTTTATTTCATCACCTGATATTTCATCAATGATTGGTGTGGTGTCGTTTTCTTCTTTGTCAACAATTGTAGTGAGGTCTGTGTCCTCTGTTACTGGTTTAATTCTAATCGGGTCTCCGTCAAAATTTCTGTCGGCAAATAAATCTGTTGCGTTGCGAAAATCAAGAATGGTGAAATAAAGTTTTCCGTATTCCTCATTTATTCTTGTACCTCTGCCAATGATTTGTTTGAACTTGGTCATGCTTGCAATGTTGCTGTCCAACACAATCACTTTGCAAGTTTGAGCATCAACACCTGTGGTCATCAACTCTGATGTGGTGGCAATAACTGGAAATCTTTCTTCGGGGTTAATGAAATTATCCAACTCTCTTTTTCCTTCGTCATTGTCTCCTGTAATCTGCATTACATATTTGTGATTGGTTGCGGCTATGTCTGCGTTGTGTCGCTGCAAAGCAGAACGCATCCGTTCTGCATGGTCAATATCCTGACAAAAAATAATTGTCTTTGCATAGCGGTCATAACCTTTCAGAAATTCAGAAACTTTCTTTGCAACGGTGTCGGTTCGTTCATCAATCACTAAAGTTCTTTCAAAATCTCTGCGGTTGTAAACTCTATCCTCAACTGGATTTCCGTCTTTATCCAACTTGCCTTCTTCTGGTCGCCAACCTTCTAAGTCAATGTTTAATCCAACTCTGATAACTCTGTAAGGTGCTAAGAAACCATCATCAATACCTTGCTTCAATGAGTAGGTATAAATAGGGTCGTTAAAATATTCTGTGTTGCTTGCTTCTCTTGTTTCTTTTGGTGTTGCGGTTAAACCAATTTGCGTTGCGTTTTTAAAGTAAGTGAGAATCTCTCTCCAACTGCTATCTTCTTTCGCACTTCCACGGTGGCACTCATCCACCACAATCAAATCAAAAAAGTGAGGACTGAATTGTTTGTAGATATTTTTTTCTTCTTCGTTGCCACTTAAACCCTGATATAAAGCCAAATAAATTTCATAGCTCTTGTCAACCATGCGGTGTTTTACCACCGTCATTTTGTCTTTAAAATGTTTGAAGTCGCCTCGTCTTGTTTGGTCAAGCAAATTATTTCTGTCTGCTAAAAACAGGATTCTTTTTTTAGCACCTGCTTTCCAAAGTCGGTGAATGATTTGAAAAGCCGTGTATGTCTTTCCTGTACCCGTTGCCATCACCAGCAAAATTCTGTTCTGTCCTTTTGCAATTGCTTCAACCGTTCGGTTGATAGCAATTTGCTGATAGTATCTTGGCTTCCGTCCGCTACCATCAAAATAATAATCTTGGGAAATAACTCTTTCAGCATCCCGATTGTTCGGGATGCCTTTTAAAAGTTTGTATTTTTTCCAAAGATTTTCAGGGGAGGGAAAATTGTTTATGTCAAGTTCTGTTTCAAGGTTGGTGTCGGTTGCTGATTTGTCGTGAAATAAAAACCCGTCACCGTTGCTGCTGAACACAAAAGGAATGTCAAGGATTTGTGCATAGTCAAGTCCTTGCTGAATGCCAGCTCTTACAGAATGGTTATTGTCCTTGGCTTCAATGATTGCGATTGGAATGTTTGGTTTGTAATAGAGAATGTAGTCAGCCCGTTTTCTTGTGCCTCTTGCTGTGAGTTTTCCTTTTACATAAATCTTTCCGTCTGTGAAACTGACTTCCTCCAATACCTGAGTGAGTTTGTCCCATCCGCTTGCTTCCAAAGCTGGTGTAATAAACTTGGTGCAAATGTCACTTTCAGATAAAGTTTTTTTGTCGGTCATCTAATTCGGTCTAATAGTTTGGCAAAATACGCAAATGTCTGCTCAATGTTATCATTTGCTGATGGTTATGGTGAAGTTGATTAGAATTCCGTCCGCTGGGTGGTGGGTGGGCTTAGGTGTTCAGTAATGATTTATTGCTGAAGTGTCGAACAAATGATGATAGATATTCGTCAGCCGGGGTGGGTGGGCTGCGTGTTGGCATTTTTAGCTATTTGCAAGGTTGGCTTTGTGTCGGGGCTTTGTGTGCCTTGCAATGTGCTAAAAATAGCGTGGGGTCGGGTCGGCAAAGTCATGGATGTTTGTATATGTGTAGGATGTTCAATAGGGTGACGTACAACTCGTAAATTTACGCTATGATCTGAAACCACAAAATTTTCGTTGTTGAAAATTAACCAATTATACAAGCATTTTTTAAATATTCGGTTACCCTTATTTCCGGACAATTTTTTTACTATTTTATGAGGGCCCGTAATGTCGGCAGCATCCGCCCGGCTAATAATTAAATTCAGGCCGGCGTAGTTTATTTTATAAAAAGTGCCAGGGTAATTTTAACTACTGCTGCCGCAAGTGCAAAACACAATTAAAGATCCTCAATGGTATGCGGTACAAGAGGGCGATGCAACGATGATGCCCATTGCTTCACTGCGTGGACAAAAAATGCGTTTATATTAAGGGAAATGAATTTTCCGGAGGATAATTTCATCACCAGGTATGTAGTGCAAATTGGCGTACTGGTGCAGGTAGTGGTGTTTGCATTGGGTTTAGCCAGCAGGTACAATGAAACCAAATTACAATTGGTAAAAGAAACACTGGAAAAGGAAAGGCTTACCCCGGAAAGGGAAATTGAAAAAAAAGAACTGATCAAAAAACAAAAAGAAGAATTGCAACTACAGGTAGCCAAACAAACCGCCGATCTGAAAAAGCAAAATATCAACCTGGAAGAATCAAAAGAAAAATTATCCCAACTGAACCAGATAAAAGATAAATTGTTTTCCATCATTTCTCACGACCTGCGCAACCCGATGGCAACGATGCAGTCGTATTTAAAACTATTATCCGGGCACCAGGATAAATTATCCGTAGAAGAAAAACAACGGTTAATGAAGGAGGCGCAGGAATCGGCCGACAATATGAACCAGTTGTTGTACAACCTGCTGCAATGGTCAAAATCGCAAATGAACTTACTTACATTTTCGCCGGAAAAAATATCGCTGAAGCAGGTGATTGATAAGAATGTGCGCTTATTACAACCTTATGCAAATCTTAAAAATATAAACATCCAAAATTACCTGCACGATGAACCGCAGGTATTTGCCGATAAGGATATGCTGGACTTTATTTTGCGTAACCTGTTGAGCAATGCAATTAAATTCAGCCATAGAAACAGTGCGATAAAAATTGAGACAACCCTTAACTGTGAAGATGTTACCATAAACATTTCCGATACCGGCATTGGCCTTTCGCAAGAAGGGCTATTACAGATCATACACACCAATGAAGCCATCAGCCGGCGTGGCACGGCGAAAGAAAAAGGCACCGGCCTGGGTTTGATGATCTGTAAAGAATTTATTGAAAAAAATAATGGCAGGCTGGTGGTGGAAAGTGAATTGGGCAAGGGGTCTGTATTTGGGTTTACGGTAAAAGCCTGTAATGAAACCACCCTTGTACCATTCCATAGCCCCCGGTGAACAAGACATTTTTCAACAGAAACCATTTCATCCAAATGATGACTTGTTAAAATAAGACGTAGTTCAGGGGTAAACACTACTTCAACATCTCTTCAGAATTGTTACCTTACTTTACGCTAAACTTAAATGTGAAAATTTTAATTATAGAAGACGAAAAAGCGCTCAGCGAAAGCATGGTTACTTACCTGAAGGGAGAAGCATACATTTGCGAAACCGCTTTGGATTACGCGACAGCGCTTAACAAAATAGACAGCTACGATTACGACTGCATCCTTTTGGACATAATGCTTCCGGGCGGCAGCGGCCTGCAAATTTTAAAGGAGCTGAAAGCCGATAAAAAAATGGATGGTGTATTGATCATCTCAGCAAAAAACTCACTGGATGATAAAATAGCAGGATTGAAATTGGGAGCTGATGATTATTTATCCAAGCCATTTCACCTTAGTGAACTGAGCGCCAGGATAGCAGCCATTATACGCAGAAGAAATTTTGATGGGAATAACCGTATTCAATTTAACGAGATAGTTATTGACACACAGGCTAAAGAGGTAACCATAAATAATGCGCCTTTGGAACTTACAAGAAAAGAATATGAACTGTTACTTTATTTTATCAGCAACAAAAGAAGGGTGATTAGTAAAAACGCTATCGCTGAACATTTGTGGGGCGATGAACTGGAAGGGAATTATGATTTCATTTACACGCATATTAAAAACCTGCGGAAAAAATTGATGGAAGCAGGCGTTGCTGATTATATAAAATCCGTGTATGGCATGGGGTATAAATTTTCCGATAAATGAAACTGCTTGCAAAATATAACAGGGTAAACATTTTTGCCACCATCGTTGCATTGCTGGTGAGTGGTATTTGCTATTATTTTTTCATCCGTTTTGAGCTGATACACCAACTGGATAAGGATTTGATGATAGAAGAACTTGAAATAATGGACTACGTAAGGAATAACAAAAGCTTACCGAACGCCTCCAGTTACAAAGATCAAAAAATAGCATTTGAATTATTAAACGGAACGCCGCCAAAAAGAAAATTCAGCAGTAAGGATATATTCAGCAGCGAAGAAAACGAATGGGTGGCTTCCAGGGAAATTGTATTTCCCGTGCATGTTGCAGATAAGGATTTTAAAGTAATGATCAGCAAATCGCAGCAGGAAACGGACGACCTTATACAATTGATCTTGCTGATAACCTTCACCATCGTTACCCTATTGCTGCTGGTACTTTTTATCATCAACCGGTTTTTATTGAATAAATTATGGCGGCCCTTTAATACTACTTTACAACAACTGAAACAATTTCAACTTACCGGCAACAAGGATTTACAATTGGAGAACACCAGCATCAACGAGTTTGCGGATTTGAATAATGCCGTTAGCATTATGAGCAACAGGGTGAGCATGGATTATGAAGCATTGAAAAATTTTACTGAAAATGCTTCGCATGAAATACAAACACCACTGGCAATCATCCAATCGAAATTGGAATTGCTGATGCAGTGTGAAAATTTACAGGAAGAACAAATGGGGCAGATACAATCCATGCAGGACGCCTGCAACCGGCTTTCCAAACTGAACCAGTCGCTGATATTACTAACTAAAATTGATAACCACCAGTTTCAGGAAAAAGATTTGGTTAATTTGGGTGAGCTTCTTAAACGTCAATTGAAAAATTATGAAGAGTTGATTGCGGTAAAGCAAATAACAATTACTACAACTATTGATGATAATTGCGAATTACAGATGAATGAAATGATGGCGGAAATATTAATTTCCAATCTGGTTACCAACGCTATAAAACATAATACAGACAAAGGAAAGATTGAGATTGTATTATCAGCGGATCAGATGATTGTTAGTAATACAGGCCCGGATTTAAAAACCAATCCTGCTGAATTATTTGAGCGGTTTAAAAAAGACAATCCGGGTTCTGCATCCCTGGGCCTGGGGCTTTCGATTGTTAAAAAAATATGTGGCCAAAACAATTTTTTGGTGGAGTATAATTTTGGTGATGGCATGCACGTAGTACACATTGAGTGGTGGGCCAATGCAGGTACGATTGGGTGATAATATGTGCAGCAGCTTACGCCTTTTATAAAATGCAATTAAAGATCCCCAATGGCATGAAGTATAAGTCCCGGTTCAAGTGTAACATCCGGATGCCGGCAATGCCGGCATGTCCCGAAAAAAAATCGGGATTAACATAACACAACCCTGCCCTGACTGTGTCAAGCAGACAGGGATGCTGCCCATTGCCTCTCAGCCCTGACAACAAATATAAAAAAGCAAACACCTGCATTTCCTTCAGGCCAGCACTATTAATTTTACTAATTGAAGTCAATCACATTTTAATAACATTCAACTTCAATTTTACTACAGATTCACCATATAGCTTTACATTTCATTAAAAAACCCAACACATGAAAAAGTTAGTAACCATGTCCGCAATAGCGGCCTGTATTTCGTTTGCTGCCTGCGCACAAAAATTAGATGCGTCAAAAGTACCTGCTGCCGCTAAGGCATCGTTTGCAAAACAGTATCCCGGCGTAACCCCAAAATGGGAAAAAGAAAATGGCAAATACGAAGTGAATTTTAAACAGGATGGCAACACCATGTCGGTACTGATGGATGAAAAAGGCGCCATTGCTGAAACCGAAGTTGATATTAAAGTATCCGACCTGCCGGCTACCGTTCTCGCCTACGTGAAAGAACATTACAAAGGAAAAACCATTAAAGAAGGTGCGAAGATTACCAAGGCTGATGGTAAAGTAAATTACGAAGCGGAAGTAGATGGCAAAGATGTAATTTTTGATGCAAATGGGAAATTCCTGAAAGAAGTAAAAGAGTAACCCATGCATTAACGGAGCGGCATTAACGCAGCTCCTTTTTTAAAACAAATTAAAAAGCTACAATATGCACAAATTAATTACAGGTTTGCTTGCAGGCCTTACTACAATTACTGCTACCATTGCTGTTGCACAGCAACCAAAAGGTTTACATGTCATCAACACTTTTCATATTGCAAGCCCTGGCGGCTGGGACTATCCTGAAGTTGGCCCGGTGCATGACTGGTTGTATGTTAGCCATGGTACACAGGTAAATATTATCAACAAAAAAACAGGCGATTCGGTGGGCGTAATTGAAAACACTACCGGCGTGCATGGGATAGCATTTGATGTATCAAATGGCAAGGGCTTCACCAGCAATGGCAGGCTGAACACTGTTACCGTGTTTGATTTAAGCACAAATAAAGTGCTTGCACATATAGCTACCGGCCAAAACCCGGATGCGATTTTTTATGAAACATTTTCCAAAAAAATAATTACCTGCAACGGGCGAAGCAAGAATTTAACCATCATTGACCCGGCTAATAACAAAGCGCTGGATAGTGTAGGTGTAGGCGGTAAACCTGAAACCGCGGTGAGTGATGGCGCCGGAAAGTTGTTCGTTAATATTGAAGATAAAAATGAGATCGTAGTAATAGATACCAAAACATTTAAAGTATTGAACCATTGGAATATCGCTCCAGGAGAAGCACCAACTGGTTTGTCAATTGATAATGAAACGAAACGATTATTCGCGGGATGCGAAAAGTTATTGATGGTGATAGATGCCACCAATGGTAAAGTAGTGGACAAGCTGCCTATTGGTGATGGTTGCGATGGCGTAGCATTTGATCCGGCGACAAAAAATATTTTCACCTCTAATGGCGAAGGAACCCTGACGGTGATCCATGAAGATAATGCTGATAAATTCACTGTGGTAGAAAATGTGGTTACTAAAAAAGGCGCCAGGACTTTGGCGCTGGACAAAGCAACACACCTTATTTACCTGCCCACAGCGGAGTTTGAACCGATGGCTGCCGGCGAAAAAGAAAGGCCTAAAATGAAAGCAGGTACATTCCAGGTTTTGGTGGTAGGCAAATAACCTAAAAAATTGTACCTTAAAGAATATGACGAAAAACATTTTCAACATTGTAAGCTTTATTTTGATCAGTATAAATTGTCATGCTCAAAATAATAATCAATTAAATTTTTATGTTGAAAATGCTTTACGGAACAGCCCGTTATTAAGTGACTATCAAAACCAGCTTCAATCTTCACTCTATGATAGTTTGCTGATAAGGGCGGCCTACAAGCCCCAGGTTAAAGGCAATAGTTATAATATGTACGCACCGGTAATAAAAGGTGTTGGCTATGATGGAGCAATTACCAATGGAGCCAATTTTTCCGCACTGGCAGGTGTTAATAAACAATTACCCAATAAAAAAGTATTGAATGCGCAGTTTCAAAACATTCAAATACAAAATCAAATCATCAACAACGCGGCAGCTATTTCGGAGCAGGACCTAAAGAAAATGATCATTGCGCAATACATCACGGCTTATGGCGATCTGCAGCAATTGAAATTTAACCGGGAGGTAAATACTTTACTTTCAAAAGAAGAAACGATCCTAAAGAAACTAACGGAAAAAAATGTTTACAAGGAAGTGGATTACCTGGCATTTTTGGTAACCCTGCAACAGCAAAGCCTCTTTATAAAACAATTAACCATCCAATATCAAAATGATTACGCTACGCTTAATTTTTTGAGCGGCATTAGGGATACCGCCTTTGTTTTATTAGAGGGCCCGGGAATCAATTTAGAACCACTACCCGAAATTACAAAGTCCGTTTTCTATAAAAAATATGAAATAGATAGCCTGAAATTAAATAACGACAAGGCTTTGACTGATGCAGCTTATCAGCCAACAATCAATTTATTCGCGGACGGCGGCTATAATTCCAGCCTTGCTTTTCAGGCCCGCAAGAATTTCGGAACCAGTTTTGGCGTCAGCGCTTCCATCCCCATTTATGATGGCAAACAAAGAAAATCGCGATACGGTAAAATATCCATCGCCGAAAAAACAAGGGCGGGTTATAAGGATTTTTTCTCCCGGCAATATGGTCAGCAGATTGCACAATTGTTGCAACAATTGGCAGCTACGGATGAGTTGATTGGGGCAATCAATAACCAGATACGGTATTCCGATGCACTGATAGCAGCAGATGGCAAACTGATGCAGGCGGGCGAAATACGGGTGGCTGACTATGTATTAGCGATCAATAATTATTTAAACGCAAGAAACCAGCTTGCCCAAAATACGATCAATCGTTTACAGATCATTAACCAGGTAAATTACTGGAACAGATAAAATAATGATGAAAAAATTTTTTACATACGCTTTGCTGCTTGTTTCATTTGCTTCCTGCAAAAACAGGGAACCAGCTCCTGAAGAAGCGGTGGCAACCGGCGCTACCCCGGTTACGGTTACTACTATCAGTTACCAAACCATGCAGGAGTATATTGAATTAAATGCAACCTCCGCGTTTTTGCAAAAATGGATTGTGAGGGCTAACGCAACAGGCTACCTGCAATCGGCGAATGTGCAACTGAACAAATATGTAGGCAGCGGGCAAACCTTATACACCGTGAAAACCAAAGAGGCGGAAAGCATAGGTAATTCCATCAATATACTGGATTCTACTTTCCGGTTTACCGGCGTAAATAGTATTAAGGCAAACGGCGGTGGTTTCATTTCGCAGATCAATCACCAGAATGGTGATTATGTACAGGATGGAGAACAGCTTGCGGTTATTACTGATACAAAAAGCTTTGTTTTCCTGCTGGATATGCCATACGAATTAAGGCCATATATCCTCAATAAAAAAACGCTGGATATGATTTTGCCAGACGGGGAAAAATTAACCGGTACCATCAGTGGTAATATGCCTGTAATGGATGCGGCAGCGCAAACGCAAAGTATTATCCTGAAAGTAAATGCGGCACATCCTATTCCCGAAAATTTAATCGCAAAAGTAAAGCTGGTGAAATCGTTAAAGGGGAATGCCAATTCATTGCCTAAGGCGGCGGTGTTAAGTAACGAAACGCAGGACGAATTCTGGGTAATGAAAATGATTGACAGCGGTACCGCCGCTAAAGTGCGGGTTAAAAAAGGCATTGAAACGGATAACCTGGTAGAAATCATTTCACCGTTGTTTTCAGTGAATGATAAAATATTGGTGACCGGAAATTATGGGTTGGGTGATACTGCCAGGGTGAAGGTGATGGCGGTGGCAGTTAAAGAGGAGTAGAAAGAATGCCTTACTGTACGCTGTTACAAATAACGTAATTAAAGATCCCCAATGGTATTCAGCACAAGTCCCGATTCAAGTGTAACATCGGGATGCCGACAAATACTGTCGGCAAGTGATGCAACGATGATGCCCAATGCTTCTTAGCCCGGACAACAAAATAAAAGAATGATTTTATAGAACCAATAGGCAACAAATAATAAACCGGTATGCATGCATGCATGCGCCTGATTAAAAATTAAAAACTTTTTCTTGCAAAAATTTTTTCTTACACATAAAAACCCGCTCACCGTTGTACTGTTACTCATTATACTGGGCGGCGGATTTGCCTATAGCAAAATGCAATCTTCCTTATTTCCGGAGATCACCTTTCCTAAAATAAAGATCATTGCGGATGGCAGCCTGCAGCCGGTCAATAAAATGATGGTGAGCACTACACGGCCACTTGAAAACGCCATCAAACAAGTGCCGGACCTGAAACTGATTCGAAGTATCACCAGCAGGGGCAGTTGCGAGATCTCGGCTTTTATGGATTGGAAAGCCAACATAGACCTGGGCCAGCAGCGCATAGAAGCAAAGATCGGAGAGATACGAAATACCCTGCCACCGGATGTTTCCATTACGGTAGAAAAAATGAACCCTTCCATTTTACCGGTAATGGGCTACACATTGGAAAGCCATAATAAGTCGCCGATAGAATTAAAGCAGTTAGCCGTTTATACCATCAGGCCATTTCTTTCGCAGGTGGAAGGGGTAAGTGAAATACGCATCATTGGCGGAAAAACAAAAGAGTATTGGCTGCAGATGAACATACAAAAAATGAGTTCCCTTTCGCTTACACCGGATATCATTACCAATGCGGTCAATGCAACCAATTTTATTAAAAGCAATGGTTTTTTAACGGATTACCGTTACCTGTATATAACGGAAACGTATGCCACGCTACACACCAGGGATGACCTGCAAAACCTGGTAATAAGCAATAATGGCAAGCGCATTATTTATTTAAAAGATGTGGCGGACGTGCAGATAAGGGAGGCGGTGGAATATACAAAAATAAATGCCAACGGAAAAGATGGGATACTGGTAGCCGTTATAAAACAACCTAATGCCAACCTTGTTGCCGTTTCGGTTGACATGGAGAAAAAAATAAGGGAACTCAAAAAAATATTACCCGATGGTGTAAGTATCCAACCTTATTACGTGCAGGCTGATTTTGTAAAACAATCCATTAAAAGCGTAGGCGATAGTTTGTGGATAGGATTGTTGCTGGCCATCATGGTAGCCATTATTTTTCTTCGTTCATTTAAAGCCAGCGCCACCATCCTCATCGTAATACCGGTTACGCTGGGCTTAACGCTGATAGTACTTTATGCCATCGGTTATACTTTTAATATCATGACGCTGGGCGCCATCGCAGCGGCCATTGGTTTAATTATAGATGATGCCATTGTAGTGGTAGAACAAATTCACCGCACCCATGAGGAACATCCACGGGAATACAATTCAACGGTTGTGCAAAAAGCCATAAAATATTTGTTCCCCGCAATGCTGGGTTCCTCCATCAGCACAATCGTCATCTTTGTTCCGTTTATTTTAATGAGTGGGGTAGCAGGCGCTTATTTCAAGGTAATGACGGATACCATGATCATCACGCTGGTGTGCTCATTTTTTGTAACCTGGATCGGGTTGCCGGTGGTTTACTTATTATTAGGTAAAAACAAAAAAGACACACCGGATACCAGGGCGATAAAGAAAAAAGAGGCCGTTGTAAAAAGCCGGCGATGGGTTTCATTTTTCATATTCAGGCCCTATATCAGTTTTATCATCATTGCGGTATTGGCTTTCCTGATCTGGTTTATTCTTCCAAAGTTAGAGACTGGTTTTTTACCCGAAATGGATGAAGGAAGTATCGTATTGGATTATGCTTCGCCGCCGGGCACTTCATTGGATGAAACAGACCGGATGTTAAGAGAGGCGGAAAAATTAATTTCCACGGTCCCCGAAGTAGAAGCATACAGCAGGAGAACAGGCACGCAAATGGGTTTTTTTATTACCGAGCCCAATACGGGTGATTACCTCATTCAGTTAAAAACCAACAGAAGCCGTACCACCGGTGAAGTGATTGATGATATCAGAAAAAAAATAGAATCCACACAACCCTCGTTGCGTATAGATTTCGGGCAGGTGATAGGCGATATGCTGGGTGACCTGATGAGTAGTGTGCAACCGGTGGAGGTAAAAATATTTGGTGATGATAAGGACAAATTGCATGAACTGGCAAAACAAATAGGCGAAGTAGTCACCAATGTAAAAGGCACCGCCGATGTATTTGATGGTATTGTAATTGCCGGGCCTTCCGTAAGTATTGAACCGGATTATACAAGGCTGGCGCAATTTGGGATCACAGCGGCCAATTTACAATATCAGTTGCAAACATCCCTGCAGGGAAATGTGACCGGAAATATATTTGAAAAAGAACAGATCAATAATATCCGGATCGTTTATCCCCGCAGCAGAAAAATAAGTGTGGCGGACCTTGGCAGGCTTCAAATCTTTTTACCCAATGGAAAATTAAAACCCATAGCGGAATTAGCTTCCGTAAAAATTAATGCGGGAGATGCGCAAATAGAACGACAGGACCTGCAATCAATGGGCAAGGTCACCGCACGGTTGGATAACAGGGACCTGGGAAGTGTAATAAAAGACATACAAACAGCAATAAAATCAAACGTCACATTACCCGGGGGTTATCACATCGAATATGGTGGCGCTTATGCAGGGCAGCAGCAATCTTTTAAAGAATTGCTGATGATATTAATTACCTCCAGCTTATTGGTATTTGGCGTTATCCTTTTTCTTTTCAAGGATTTTAAAATAGCGTTTGTAATTTTACTGATTGCGGTGCTCGGTATTTCCGGAAGCTACCTTGCATTGTACCTCACCCACACGGCGCTTAATGTTGGCAGCTATACCGGCCTTATCATGATAGTAGGGATTATTGGTGAAAATGCGATATTCACCTTTCTGCAATTCAAGGAATCATTGCACGAAAAATCGGTGGATGAATCCATTATTTATTCCATCTCCACCAGGTTGCGTCCAAAACTAATGACGGCATTGGGGGCCATCATAGCTTTACTGCCATTGGCTTTGGGCATCGGCACAGGAGCGCAATTGCACCAGCCTTTGGCGATTGCCGTGATTGGTGGTTTTATTATCGCACTGCCATTGTTACTGATCGTATTGCCGGGTTTGTTGCGGTTATTGTATAAAAATCATAAGCAGGAACAAAGTGTGATTTAGTTTTTTTGGACCCGGCGCCGGGAATGCTTTACAAGTTTTTTTTTGGTTACAGGGATTGGTTTTTCATGGCAGCACAGTTGTGTCATTGCAAATCCCGATTGGGGTTTTGTGTACTGCCTCGGGGCTCTTCCATACAATCATGTTTTTTTTGTTGTCCGGGCTGAAGAATTTCATGGCAACATCGTTGCATCGCCCTCTTGTACTGAATACCATTGGGGAACTTTAATTGCGTAGTATGTAGAGAAACATAAGGCCGTTATACGGATGGGCACGCTTCTGCTATATTTCAAAATCGGGTTAATAAAATAACAATAAACAAATTCAATTACTACTATTAATCATGGATACAAAAAATACTTCACCGCATATTCTCAATACATCTTCCAACCTGTTGGGCATTTGCTTTATTGTACTTACCTCTATTAAAATTTTTAAAATACAAAAGGAAGCTTTGGTAGATGAATTTACTATCGCTGCAATGATCTTGTTTATGGTTAGTTGTATCCAAAGCGAATCATTGGGGACACCATACGGCTTCCTGTAACAAGCCGTATTTATGGTAAATAAAGAAAGGCCAGCGAAGCAGGTTTATTTTATTTTTGGAACGCATAGTTAGGATGATCCATATTTTATTTGATACAATCAATAATTTCATTTATCAAAACTTATGCATCATCCCTACACCAAAAGCGCCGTTTTGGTAAGTTGGCATTACAATAGTATTAAGCGGTTTATCTTTAAATAATTTATGCTGAATTTTTGGATATAGCCAGTATGCAATTTTTGTGGACACGATACCCACACCGGCGCCCGCCACCACATCGCTTAACCAGTGCTTGTTATTATACATTCTTAAATACCCGGTTGTTGCTGCCATTGCATAACCTGCAATACCATACCAGGGCGATACATCTTTATATTCCTGGTAAAGGAATTCCGCTGAAGCAAATGCTTCGGCTGTATGTCCGGAAGGAAAGGAATTATTTGCAGAGCCATCGGGCCTTTGAACAGCCGTGAATTTCTTCAGCGTTAATACTGTTCCCGTTAAAATTACATTTGACATAAAATAAATTACACTCCGGTCACGAAAATTATGCCTGCCCTTTACACCTATGATATTTAATCCATAAACCATGGCAGCCGGGGCATACTGAAGATAGTTATCCAGTGGAAATGTTTTGTGGGGATTTTCTGCATACGCTTCATCTTTCAATTCGCTGTCAAATTTTTTCAAGCCATCATTTTCAAGGGCTGTAAAACCATAAGCAATCATAACACCGGGAATCACTAATGATTTAACCGAAAGCAGGTTTTTTACTTTTACATATTGCCACCTGACTTTAAGTTTACCGGTGTCAATCTTTGCGGAAATACCCTTGATACTGTCTGGGTTTTGTGCCTCTGTTGAGTGTACAATAAAAAAAAACAGGATA
>JANOTW010000976.1:0-9789 GCA_031416575.1 Ferruginibacter sp. | reverse complement strand
AGGGCTTTAGTTCTACAGTGCTGGGCATCTTCAACGATTCTATACTAACAACCAATGAAACTTCTATCACTCCTGCAACCCCATTATTTATTGTTGGCAATGGCAACAGTAATACAACCAGGTCAAATGCAATGACTGTTTTAAAAAATGGTAACATAGGTATTGGAAATTCAACCCCTGCATTTCCTTTAAGTTTTGCCCCCACACTTGGTGATAAAATTTCTCTCTGGAGCAATTCCACCAATAGTTATGGTTTCGGCATTCAAGGCGGGTTATTACAAATTCATACTGATGTAGCAGGAGCAGATATCGCTTTTGGCTATGGCAGCAGCACTTCAATGACGGAGAGAATGCGGATACAGGGAAGTGGTAATGTAGGTATTGGCACTTCTGCACCTGGTTTTTTATTAGAGGTAAATGGCGCTGCCGGCAAGCCGGGAGGTGGTTCGTGGTCGGCAACTTCCGACGCAAGAATGAAAGAAAATGTTATGCCTTATACCGACGGGCTTTCAACGCTGCTAAAAATAAACCCTGTAAAATATCATTACAACCAACTATCGGGTTATGATACAAAGCCAGAGTATATTGGTGTGCTGGCACAGGACATAAAATTAATTGCACCCTACATGGCGGGCTCATTTAAAAAAAATGGGGAAACTTATTTTACTGTTGATAATACTGCCATGACTTATATGCTTATAAATGCAGTAAAAGAGCAACAGCACTTAATAGAAAAACAACAACAACAAGTTGATGAATTAAAAAAATTAGTTGAAAAATTATTGAAACAATAATTGCATAATCATCAATCAAAATAAATATGTAAAAATATATATTACTCCTGCATTTACTTACTGAAGCAATTTTTGCCAATGCAAAAAAAACATGTATTGGCACCACACAACCTGGCGCACGATCCGCTACCGCCTTCGCGAAAATTAAATTTAACGGAAGATGGCAGTATCGGGAAATTAGTAAATCCTATTTAGCCTCATCATCGTTTTCTTCAAACATATTATACTGCGCAAGGAATAAAAACGAAGTCGTTTTTTTATTTTACTGCGTTAAGGATAAAAACGTGCATGAAAATTTTTGTCCGGGCAGAGAAGCTATGTGGGGCATCGTTGCATCGCCCTCTTGTACTGAATACCAATGGGGAACTTTAATTGCGTTTTAAATTAATTGCGAAGCTCTTTTTAATAAGTTATTGCTACAAAATAAATATCACTAATTTATCTTGGGTGCATCCCAAATTGTCGCTACAGTTATCAGAAATGTGGTCGGTGGGCCACCGGCCACGGCAGGCTTCCCTTGGCTGGTGTCCCACCAGCCAGCTACAATTTGGATGCACCCTTTATCCCTTGCGCAGTATAACAAAAAAATTAAAAAATTAAATTAAGGAAAATTTGTATTTTACTTGAAACAGCGAATATTTATGGAAAATTTTTTTAAATTCTTCGAAGTTAATTTTGTTGGCCTTCTTGTTTTTTTGGCGTTTATTTTTTGTGTCATTTTGTTTTTAGACTGGTTAGCAAAAATTTTTGCATGGGGTAAATATAAAAACCCTCCCAATGATAGGACCTCTGGTAGTATTGTATTTGTTTTTTCTCAGCTAATAGTTAAAATTATAACCGACTTCCGTCATTTCCTGGCATTAATATTGGTTTTGATTTTTGCAGGTTCACTTGCTTATGCTTTTAATATAGCTAATAAATCGGCTGATGTAAATAAGATTGAGAATTTAATAAAAGTCCTTCAGGCGGTTGTGGCAACATTAGGCGGATTAGTTGGTTCCATAGTTGGATATTATTTTGGTGAGTCGGCGGCAAAAGGTGCAAGAATGCAGGATCAAAATCCCAATATAGTTCAAAACGCGAACCCTCCTATTCAGGATGAGGGTGCCATTGATGAAATCCGGCCAATCAATACTAATTGATTACCTGGAAACTGAGGGTGCAATTCAAATTTTCGCTGGCTGGTGGACTACCGGCCAAGGCCTTGATAAGTGGAGCGAAAATTTGAAATGCAACCGAAACCGATGAAGAAGTTTAATGTAACTTTATGTTGTTTAATTCAATTTATTTTTGAAATAAAAAAAATGATAATAAATAATAAAGACATAATTATAAAGGATTCCCTTTTTAATCCCCAGACCAATCAGCGTAAGATTTACTTTGGAAATAGCGCTAAAAAGAAAAAATTATACAAAGTTTGGGTTTATCTGGAAGGGCCCGGGTTGTCATTTGTTGATAATGTAATTTATAAATTACACTCAAGTTTTAATGAACCTGAAAGAAAGGTTGTAAGATCTATTTCAAATCCTAATTGCTCAATGCAAATTTGGACATGGGGATTATTTACAATTGAGGCGGGTATTTACTTTCAAACAGGCGAATTGCTTCAAATGAGGCATTATACTACTTATGACAGGGATTTAAATAATGATGGGTCCTCTTACTCGGAAGTAAATTCATTTGTTTAATATGATTGCAGCCATCTGGCGCATTCCCCGGCTACGTGTCACATGAAACAAATACGCTTCGGTAAAAGATTCGCAAGTGGATGCCGTAAAAGTGAGTGTCCATAGGACTCCTTTGGAGAAATCCCAATTACTGTTCCATAAAAAGAAAAACCCCATTTTTAAAAAAGAGGTATCTTTTATATTTTAACATTAGGTTCTTAGCTACCATAATGCCGTGCCGATGACACTTTTGCGAACTAACTACTTAATCCCATGAAAGTTATCTTAAAATTGCAGGTATGGGTTTCATAAATATTAACGCACATTATATATCAGTGGCCATCCTTCCGCAGTTTATTTTGCAATGAAAATCCCGCAGCGGCGCCATTGGCTTTATGCATTTTAAAAATCATAATTGTTGTATTTGGTACAATCAAATTCCCCTGGCTTAACCGCAAAAACGCCCCGTGTATCTGAGCGTTTTTGTAACCGGGCATGATATATTTATTGTTTTACTTTTTTCAGCAGCATTACATAACCACATAAATTCTTCTTCTTTTTATTTACCTGCACGGGCTTTATCATGTGGTATTCTGAAAATTTTGGAATATAGGAGTAACTGATTACATTTCCATCCACATCGCCCCATTGTTTCTTTTCATACGCAACCTGTTTTTCATCCCAGTCAAACATTCTTACTTCGTATAGCCTGGAAGTGATATCCCCGATAAAAACAAACTGGTACCAACTGCCCTGTGTTAAAGGTACTATCACCGGCATTTCATATTCGCTTTCCATAGCCATGGACGCTTCTTTTACCACTATAAAACCTTGTTTGGAAAGTTCCTGCTTAATACTATCCGCCTGGTGTAAAATAAAAGTATCAGCACAACTTGATTGCCGGATAACGTTTTGGGATTTTGCATGAATTCCTGCTAAAAGAAGGCATGGCATTATGGTAAAATAAAAAAAGGTTTTCATTTTTTGGGGATTAGGTAGTGGATTTAAATTGAAACTAATGTGTTTAACCAATATATCCAAATCCATCTTTTGTCGTTTTTTTGCAATGTGTCGTCGAATTTTGTGCCAACCAAATACAACCCACCGGTACAAGGATATATTATCTTTATTATAACTTCCGAATACAATCTTTATTGTGTTTTATGAAAATAATAGGCGCCGGACTGTTGGGTACAGGTGATCACCAGGTCGTTGATGCAGACATTTTTTTTGCGCAGGCTTTTTCAATTTATGAAGTAGCGCCTGTTATCAATACCCATTTGTTCAGGTTTAAGAAGCTGTTTAAAAATTATTTATTTGTTAACCATCTTCGGTTTTTCATGGCGACTTTGGCATTAGGATAATATCTTTTTAGCAGCCCTGGCCATTGTCCCCATCAGCCACGGCTGCTAAATTCAGAACTCCTTACCATTCGCGGTTTAAGGTGCATGCTTTTCCTGAAATAATCGGGATTTTGCAATTTATCTTTTTTGTCCAGGCATCAGATCCTTCAACAAACATTGTTGCGTCGCCCTCTTATACTGAATACCATTGGGCAACTTTTCCTCCCGGTGCATCGGGATAATTAGCGAAACATCAGCCGCAGCTTATATGGGCACTTTTATATAACTACTTTTTGGGTACAGACATTTGTTTTACATGGTTCCAACAGTATTGTTGGGGTCACTCCCTGAAAACCGATGGGGAACTTTTCCTGCCTGATAGGTAGAGAAGCATCAGGTGCCGGGGACACTCTTGTAATAAACCGTGTAAGGGGTTTTAAGCCTAAACAGGTTGTAACATTTTCTTTAATTCTGATGGAATAGCGGCTACTTTTTTATTTTTATAATCATAACAAACCATCCCTGTTTTTGCTTTGGCTAACAATATGGTTTCATTATTTCTTTCTGTAGTTAGGTGATAATACAAATCAAAACTTACTTTTGAAATCTCTCCGGCACTTATCTTAATGCAAATTTCTTCTCCGTAAAAGGATTCATTTTTAAATTCAAAGGCAAGGTCGCTCATAATCAGGCCTGTTCCGGCAATATCCAGTTCTGTAAAATTATTTAGCTGCAACCATTGTAAACGTGCTTCGTGAATAAATGAAACGAAAGCGTCATTGCCTACATGGTTTCCATAATTAATATCACTGATGCGGACCCTGAGCTTTACGGCAGCGATAGAATTTCCGGGTATATCAATTTTTATTCTTGCCATATTATATTTCAATGTAAGGGGAAGCGGTGAAAATTACTTAACGGATTGTAAAAATGAAATCAATTTGTCCATCGCCTTTTTGCGATGGCTAAAAGCGCTTTTTTCTTTTGTATTCATTTGCGCAAAAGTCAGTTTACTTCCTGCTGGTACAAAAACAGGGTCATAGCCAAACCCATGCTGTCCTCTTTCTTCCAATATGATCTCTCCCTCACAAATCCCTTCAAATTGAATTTCTTTTTTATCCAGTATCAATGAAATGATTGTTCTAAACCTGGCCTGTCTGTTTTCGGTTGATCCCATATTTTGAAGTAGCTTTTCAATATTGGCTTTAAAAGACCTGTTCTCTCCTGCATAGCGGGCACTGTTTACACCGGGGCCACCATTCAATGCAGCTACTTCCAATCCTGTATCCTCACTAAAGCAGTTTTTTCGGGTAAGGTTATAAATGGTGGTTGATTTTTGGGAGGCATTAGCCTCCAGCGTATCATGTGGCTCAGGAATATCTATATCAATGCAAGCTTCTTTTAAAGTAACGATGTCAAACAGGTTTCCTAATACCTGTCGTATTTCATCAACTTTATGCTGATTGTTAGTGGCGAAAATAAGTGTGCCCATAAAAATTAAATAGCAAAAATTTGTTTCAGGCAGTTCCAGAGTTTGGTCTTTTCAGCTTTATTATCCTGAAATTGCGATAACAGCGGTGCCGTTAAATATATTTGATTATTGTAGGGTTGAACCTGATAATTGGGGAA
Organism: Ferruginibacter sp.; assembly: GCA_031416575.1. Lineage (GTDB taxonomy): Bacteria > Bacteroidota > Bacteroidia > Chitinophagales > Chitinophagaceae > Ferruginibacter. The sequence continues at coordinate 4,356 of JANOTW010000976.1, read as the reverse complement.
ATCCAATGGCAATTCAATCTGAACAGGATTTACACCGAATAAAAATAATTTTTCGGGTTTCAATTCATTGGTGACAGTTTTATACGTAACCGGTTTGTTCTTTTTGATATTTAAAATGGCAACATCTTCCATCGTTAAATTACAGGCAGCTAAAATGCCCAATAAAAAATTTAACTGATCATCCGGCAGGTACATTGTTTCATCGCTATTAACCAATATAAGAATATGCCTGCGATTATTTCCTAATGTGGAAAATCCTTTTGAAGTTGTTTTTTCTTCCGGGTTTTGTTCGTTTTTTAAATCATTCAACGAATGTTTAAACAATTGCTGTAAAACAATTGGTGGAAGTTGAATATTATCTAAACTCATGCAACGGCGTTTTACTCTGTAGTATTTTTTGTTTCTTTGCAGTAAAATTAAGGATTATGACAGCAGTTGCCGATTTTAATATTACCAAAGTTGAACGTAGCAAACTAAAAGATATCAGTTTGGAAAATATACCATTTGGGAAACACTTTACCGATCATATGCTGGAAGTGGATTATGAAAATGGCGAATGGAAAACTCCCCGGATATTACCCTATCAATCCTTGCAACTGGCTCCCTCACTGGCTGCTTTACATTATGGCCAGGCAATTTTTGAAGGTATTAAGGCCTATAAGGATGCAGCGGGTAATCCGCAAATTTTCAGGCCTTATGATAACTTTAAACGGTTTAATATTTCCGCCGAAAGAATGCAAATGCCAGCGGTACCTGAAGAGATATTTATGGAGGGTTTGCGTTTATTGATTGATATTGAGCGCAACTGGATTCCCGCTATGGAGAATCACGCTTTGTACATCCGTCCTTTTATGTTTGGCAGCGATGAAGCAATAGGTGTAAAGCCAAGTGATAAATATAAATTCCTGATTATTTTAAGCCCTACGGGCCCATACTATGCTTCTCCAATGCGTATTTACGTGGAAGAAAAATACGTACGTGCGGTAGAAGGTGGCTATGGCTTTGCTAAAGCTGCGGGTAATTATGGAGGTTCCTTACTCGCTTCCGCGGAAGCAAAAACAAAGGGGTACGACCAGGTATTGTGGATGGATGCTTTTGAGCATAAATATGTGCAGGAATGTGGTACAATGAATGTGTTTTTTATCATCGGGAATACAGCTATAACCCCGGGTTTGGAAGGGGGAACAATTTTAGAAGGCGTTACCAGGGATAGTACCATTGTATTGTTAAAGGAAATGGGATACCAGGTAGAAGAAAGGGCTTTAAGCATTGATGAAATTATGGATGCTTATAAAGCGGGCAGTTTAAATGAAATTTTTGGAACAGGTACAGCAGCAACGATTTCATTAATTAAAGAATTAAAGTATAAAGATTTTGTCATGAAATTCGATGTTGAAAAATGGAGCATCGCCCCCGAAGTAAAACGCAGGATGGATGCTATCAAGTATGGCCAGGAACCAGATGTTCATGGGTGGTTATACAAGATTTAAGAAAAAGTTTTCGAAAAAAAAAGGGAGCGTATTTTATGTTCCTTTTTTTTGTATGTAATAAAAAATACTTTCTCAATCAACACAGGATATTGGGCTACTAAAATATTCGATATTGAGATATTGGAATATTCAGGTGAGTTGACCTGAATACTGATGAAAAATTTTGAGAAAAAGTAATATTCTTTCAGGTTTGGAACCGGTTTTTTACACTTGTTCTAATGAAATATGGATGAATTCTAAAAAAAATAATTATTAATTTTCGTTTGTAAGTGAGAATGGCTACCTTTGCCGTCCAAAAAATAAAGGGTTAAAAATGCCTACAATACAACAGTTAGTCAGAAAAGGAAGAGAAATAATTAAAGCCAAAAGCAAATCAAGGGCTTTGGATGCTTGCCCGCAACGCCGTGGTGTATGTACAAGGGTATATACAACTACCCCTAAAAAACCAAACTCAGCTTTACGCAAAGTAGCAAAGGTCCGGTTAACCAATAAAATTGAGGTAATCGCCTACATTCCGGGTGAAGGGCACAATTTACAGGAGCACTCGATTGTATTGATCCGTGGCGGCAGGGTAAAAGATTTACCAGGTGTACGGTATCATATCGTTCGCGGTAGTTTGGATACTGCAGGTGTAAAAGACCGTAAGCAAAGCCGGAGTAAATACGGAACCAAGAAAGTAAAAGCAAAAAAATAAACCCCTATCCCCTAAAGGGGTAAAGGAAAAATAAAAAAATAACAATGCGTAAGACACAACCAAAAAAAATACCTTTAGCGCCAGATCCAAAGTTCAACGACAAATTAGTTACCCGTTTTGTAAATAATTTAATGTGGGCTGGTAAGAAAAGTGGGGCTTATATCATTTTTTACGATGCTATAGATAAAGTTAGCAAAATAACCGGCGATAGTGGTTACGAAGTGTGGAAGAAGGCATTGGGTAATATAACACCTGGTGTTGAAGTGCGTAGCCGCCGTATTGGTGGCGCTACTTTTCAAATACCTGCTGAAGTACGTACCGATAGAAAAGTATCTTTAAGCATCAAATGGATGGTAAAGTATAGCCGCGACAGAAATGGCCGTAGCATGTCGGATAAGTTAGCCAATGAAATAGTAGCCGCAAGCAAAGGCGAAGGGGCGGCTTTCAAAAAGAAAGAAGATACTCACCGCATGGCTGAAGCTAACAAGGCATTTGCCCACTTTAGAATTTAACTTGCTTTTCAATTAAATATTCATAAGAGCCGTTCTGCAAAGAGCGGCTTTTTTTGTTCATTTAAAATACACGCTTTTTTTTTAGTGAACCTGCTGCTAATAAACTTTATTGGCAGTACGTACTAAATAATTATTTTTATTCGGGTACAGGTATTAGTACCGGGCAAAGCCAAAGTATCATAATGAATCGTAGCATCGCCCATCTATACAACCATGCTTTTTCTGTCCGGGCTATGAAGCAATGTGGAGCATTGTTGCATCGCCCTCTTGTACCGCATACCATTGGGGATCTTTAATTGCGTTTTATCAGGAAACTGTAGCCAATCACTTTTGTAATACTTCGCCGTAATTTTTAAAAATCTTAATGCTTGTAACAAAATGTGCCAATAATCCATAATCCTATTATCCTGCAATCCTAAAACCATAGTTCCGCCTTTGGTTTTTTTATGTAACTTCATTTTTCAACTAAATTTTCAAAACAATGAATGCAAGACGTAATTTCTTAAAACAGTCCGCTTTATTAACTACCGGATTAGCAATGAACCCATCTGAATTATTAAAAACCCAAACTAAAATCGGGATTCAGCTATATTCATTAAGGGCTGACATTGTAAAAGATGTAAAAGGAGTAATCAGCAAGGTTGCCGCCGCCGGTTATAAAGAAGTAGAAACTTTTGGTTTAAGCAAGGAGCAGCAATTTTTTGGTTTAAGTGTAAAGGAGTTTGGGCAATTGCTTAAAGCTAACAATTTAACCAGCCCAAGTGGCCATTATCTTCCGGCAAAAATGCTTTATGAAAATGGCGATGGGGATGATGTGAAAAAATTATGTGAAGTGGGCCAAACACTGGGGCAACAATACATTGTAATACCACATCTTGCCGAAGAAAGAAGAAAAACCATTGATCAATATAAAACGCTTGCGGAGCGGATGAATAAAGCCGGGGAAATATGTAAAAAGGCCAACCTTCAATTAGCCTATCATAACCATGACTTTGAATTTTTACAAATAGATGGACAAAGGGGCTATGATATTTTTATGAATGAAACGGATAAGAATTTAGTTAAGCTTGAATTGGATCTGTACTGGGTAGTAAGAGCGGGCCTTGATCCGGTTGATCTTTTTAAAAAGCAGCCAGGCCGTTTTCCTATGGTGCATGTAAAGGATATGGATAAAGTGGACAGGACAAAAAATACCGAGGTAGGCAATGGCAGCATTGATTTTAAAAAAATACTTGCCAATTCAAAACTTGCTGGTATAAAACATTATTACGTGGAGCATGAAAATAATTATGTTCCGGATACTATTGGGAGTATTCAAAAAAGTTATGCTTACATTAGAAAAAATCTGTTGAAATAAATTCATTGATAAATAAAAACCCCGGTCTTGTTTAAACGAGACCGGGGTTTTTATTTGTTTAATATTTTATCAGAGTTCCTTGATTTTTATATTCCTGTACCAAACCATATTGCCATGATCCTGCAAAGCAATCTTTCCTTTTTTATAAGTAGCAAAATCAGCCATCGTTTTAAACTTACTTCCTGCTACCATTTTTTTCCAGTTGTCATCCCACATGGTGGTAGAAACAACATTTGTTCCGTTTAAGAAGAAATCCAGTTTACCATCCTTCGACATGATTTCTACTTCATTCCATTCACCCAC
>JANOTW010000975.1:0-3324 GCA_031416575.1 Ferruginibacter sp. | reverse complement strand
TCTTTTACCAGCTCTTCGTTTCCCATTTTATGATTGTTGGTTTTATTGGTTATATGAGAAGAATTAAAACGTGAATTGTAAATGGTTAATGTTTTAATCACCACGCATTATTCACCATCGCACCTGCACGATTTTATACATTACATAACCCTAATAATGTTCCATTACCCCCAGGCCAAATAATGCGAAGTCGTATTTTACAGGGTCGTCTTTATCTAAAGTGCGTAAATATGTTGTAAGCTCTATTGCGGATTGCCAGTCAGTTTGGTTACGGCTTAACAGGTTTAATTTTTTAGCTACCCTTGATACATGTACGTCTACCGGGCAGATTAATTGTGAACTTGAAATATTTTTCCATATACCAAAATCCACCCCTTTTTTATCATCCCTCACCATCCACCTCAAAAACATATTCAATCTTTTACAGGCAGATTTTTTGGATGGGGTGGCAATGTGTTTACGGCAATGTTTTTCTTCCCTTGCATCGTCATCAAAACTAAATACATACTCATGAAACCCTATTAATGCGTTTTCAACCGAAGTGTCGCCGGGGAGCATCCATTTTGTAAAAGCGGTTTCAAGGCTTTGTTCACCTTTAATGAAATAATGATACTTTAAAAAATTAAGCAGGTGCCAAAGATCCATTTCATTAAAAGTACGGTGAACGTATTTTTCAAAGTTGCTGAAACTGAGGGGATCATTATTCCAGTCAGCATTCATGATAAAATCATAGGGCGAATTGTTCATCAACCCCAATAGTTTATCGCAGGAGCTGATGATGCTTTTCCGGTTGCCCCAGGCCAGGATGGCGGCAAAAAAACCTGCGATTTCTATATCCTGTTTATGGGTAAACCGATGCGGAATTGATATGGGGTCATCTTTAATAAAGCCTGGACTGTTGTACTGTTCAACCTTTGTATTCAAAAAGGTTTTAAGGGTTTGGGGTTTCATCATAAAAGTTTTACTCTCCTTCTTGCAAATGCATCACTTCTTTTGGCATGCAAAACCCCTAAAATATAAATAGTATCAGAAGTGATTTTATAAAATATTTTGTACGGAAAATTTTTAATTAAACATCTTCTTACATCCTGGGTAATTGTTCTGTATGCTGTTGGGTTTTGTTGAATTTTTTCTATTGAACCTTCAAAGCTGTTAAAAAACCGTTTGGCTAATCCTTTACTTTTGAGGTCATACCAAAGCATCGCATCTTCCACATCAACCAACGCAATTGGTTTAATGATAATGTTAAAAGCCATACTTTTCCTGGATTTTGCTTTTAAAATCAGGCCAGGTAATTCCTTCTGCAGGGTTGGCTTCGTGCATTTTTAAACGGTCTTTTGCGAATGCTATTTCTTCTTCAGTATCAGGTAACAATTCATCATCAATGCTATTCCAAAGCGCTTCCACAAGTTCCTGTTTTTCTTTTAAAGGAAGATTTAGCAGTTCTTCTTTATTGTATGACATAAATTTATTTTTTACAAATTACGAAATTATTTTTTACCCAATTGCCTGTTTCAAGTCCTCCATTAAATCACCGGAATCTTCAATGCCAACACTTAAACGGATCAATCCATCCGCCAACCCGTTTTTAATTCTTTCTTCCCTGGGGATACTTGCATGCGTCATGCTTGCAGGATGATTGATCAATGATTCTACACCACCCAGGCTTTCGGCCAACGCAAAAAGTTTGGTGGATGATAAAACTTTATTCGCCGCTTCCATACTGCTATCCTTTAAAGTAAAACTTATCATGCCCCCAAAATCACGCATTTGTTTTTTCGCTATTGCATAGCCCGCACTGTCTTCAAAGCCGGGCCAGTAAACCCTTTCCACCTTTGGATGACTGCGTAAATAATGCGCTATTTTAGCGCCGTTTTCACAATGCCGCTGCATACGTACGTGCAGGGTTTTAATGCCCCTTAATACTAAAAAGCAATCCATGGGGCCAGGCACCGCACCACAGCTTTTTTGTATAAAATACAACTGGTCTTTTAATGAGTTGTCATTCATGATGAGTGCGCCTTGTATTACATCACTATGCCCGCCCAGGTATTTGGTGGCGGAATGCATAACAATGTCAGCGCCTAAATCCAACGGGTTTTGCAGGTAAGGAGAAGCGAATGTATTATCAACGCACAATAATGCGCCGGCCTTTTTTGAAATGGCGGCGATAGCGGCAATATCGGTAATGTTCATCAGCGGATTGGTAGGTGTTTCTATCCAGATCAATTTTGTTTTGGATGTAATAGCCGACTCCACATTTGCAACATTGGTAGTATCAACGTAAATAAATTTTATCCCGAATTTTTCAAACACTTTTGTAAAAAGGCGGTAGGTGCCACCATACATATCATTGGCGGCAATCACCTCATCCCCTGGCGATAATAATTTTACGACTGCATCCGTAGCAGCCACACCACTGCCAAAAGCCAATCCGTATTTTCCATTTTCAATAATTGCCAGCGCATCTTCCAGCGCTTTGCGGGTAGGGTTCTGGCTGCGGGCATACTCGTAGCCTTTGTGTTGGCCGGGTGCGGTTTGAACGTAGGTAGATGTTTGATAAATGGGCGTCATAATGGCCCCGGTACTGGGGTCTGGTTCAGCTCCGGCATGAATTATTTTAGTTGCTAATTTCATGGAATTTTTTCCTTCGGGCGAATTTGTTTGTGCTGTATTCATGAAGTTATTTTGAATTAGTTAAATCAGGTTGCAAAGTAAGGGCATTTTTTTTATGTTGTTTTAGAAGAGTGATTTCAACAAGTCCGCTTTTGCCCCTTTCCCCGGAAGATGATCAGGCAGCCTGAAATATCATAACTTCAAAACTCCTTTCCTTTCGCAGTTTAAAGTGCATGCTTTTGTATCTTTTTTGTCCAGGCATCAGGGCCCCGAATAAACATTGTTGCGCTTGCCGCCAAAGTTATTGTGAGAGGCCGCCCTTTATGCACCCATTCTTTTTTTTTGTCCGGGCAGAAGAATTTCATGGCATTCCCGAAAAAAATGCCGAAAGGACGGCACAGGTCGGGATTTCGCAACACAGTTTTTTTGTCCAAACTATATTTCATTGCTCAACATCGTTGCATCGCCCTCTTGTATACAACCCTACTTTTTGTTGCCCGGGCATTGAAGCATTGGGCATCATCGTTGTGTCACTCCCTTTTACCGCATACCATTGGGGATCTTTATTTGTGTTTTATTATAACAATTTTTACCCCCTTTTGGAACACCCCGATTTTTCGGGAACGTAGAGACAAGGCAATGCCTTGTCTCTACAATCGGGCAATTGAACAATTGGCCAATCGGTTAACCGGCCAATCGTATAACCAA
>JANOTW010000974.1:0-2434 GCA_031416575.1 Ferruginibacter sp. | reverse complement strand
GGAGGGAAAAGCACGAGGCCGCGTAGAAGGTTATTGAGGAGGTTTTTGCGAAGGTTACCTATCTGGATTTTAGAAGTGCAAATGAAATTTCGTTTGCACTTTTTTTATATCACTTTGCGGCTTTGCGATACCTTTGCGTTTTTGCGTGAAATAATATTATGGGTATTAACATTGAGAATTATAAATCGCTGATTGTTGAACTGAATGGCAAAGCCACGCTGGTGGCTGTATCCAAAACAAAGCCAATTGAAGACATACAGGCGTTGTATGATTTGGGGCAACGTGATTTTGGAGAAAATTATGTGCAGGAACTGGTTGATAAACAAGCGGCATTACCAAAAGATATACGCTGGCATTTTATAGGGCACCTGCAAAGCAATAAAGTAAAATACATCGCACCCTTCGTTCATTTGATTCACGGCGTGGATAGTTGGGGTTTATTAAAAGAGATCAATAAGCAGGCTGCGAAAAACAACCGGGTAATTGATTGTTTATTGCAGGTACATATCGCAAGGGAAGAAAAGAAATTTGGTTTTAGTGAACACGAATTAAGCGAATTAAACGAATTAAACGAATTAAGAAATGTGCACATTGCCGGATTGATGGGGATGGCTTCATTTAGTGAGGATAAAGATTTAGTTAGAACAGAGTTTACTTATTTAAAATCCTTGTTTGATGCAAACGCACATTTGATTCAACCTGGCGCTAATGGTACCCAGGATGGAACTTCCAATTATCAAGTATCCATTTTAAGCATGGGGATGAGTGGTGATTACACGATTGCGCTGGAAGAAGGCAGCAATATGGTACGTATCGGCGGTTTATTATTTGGAGAAAGAAATTATAGCAAGTGATGCCGCAGGAAATTTTTATCCTATGCATTGCCGCATTTGCCGCTGGTTTCATTGATGCCATTGTTGGGGGCGGGGGCCTGATTCAAACACCGGCAACATTAATTATTTTACCGCAATACCCGGTGGCCACTTTATTAGGAACTACCAAAATCCCTTCATTCATAGGCACTTCAATGGCAGCCATGCAATATGCACGGATTGTAAAGCTGCGTTGGAAATTATTAGCCATGATGTGCAGCATCGCCCTGGTAGCTGCTTATGCAGGATCCAAAACAGTAACACTCGTAAGTAACACTTTCATGAAGCCGGTCATCTTTGGGATGCTGATCATTGTCGCCATTTACACCTATACAAAAAAAGATTTTGGAACCGCAGCTTTAAAAATACATACCAAAAAAAATGAATGGCTGTTTGCAGCCCTCTTTGCATTACTCATTGGATTTTACGATGGATTTGTTGGCCCCGGGGCAGGAAGCTTTTTGGTTTTATTTTTTATAAGCCTGCTAGGCTTTGATTTCCTGAAAGCAAGCGCACATGCCAAGTTTGTAAACCTGGCAACCAACATGGGATCCATTATTTTCTTTGGTGGTACCGGACATATTCTTTTTCAGTATGCCATACCTATGGCGATTTGTAATTTTACAGGCTCCATTCTGGGAGCAAGATTAGCTATTTTAAAAGGCAATACATTTATCCGTATATTTTTCCTGATTGTAATAACCGGAACAATAATTCGTTTTGGTTACGACATATTCCTTAAACACTGACAATGAAAAAGGTTATCATTATTGGCGCCACTTCAGGCATTGGCAGGGCCCTGGCAATATTATATGCTCAAAACAATTGTTTAGCAGGCGTTACCGGCAGAAGAAGGGCATTACCCGACAGTTTACAAAAAGATTTTCCTGACAACATTATCATCGAATGTTTTGATGTAACCAAAGAAGATAATATTGAATGTATAAAAAATCTAATCCAACAACTCGGCGGACTTGACCTGCTGGTTTACAACAGTGGTTATGGAGAACCTTCAAAGAAACCGGACTGGGTAATAGATAAAAATACTACCAGCATAAACGTAAATGGGTTTTTGGAAATAGTAAATTTCACTTTCAATTATTTCGTATACGAAGGTAAAGGGCAAATAGCGGCCATATCTTCAATAGCAAGTAACAGGGGCAACAGTTTTGCGCCGGCATATAGTGCCAGCAAGGCATATATGAGTAATTATATGGAAGGGCTGTATATAAAAGCCGCCCGGCTAAAACTACCTGTTTATATTACAGATATCCAGCCAGGGTTTGTAAAAACCAATATGGCCAAGGCCGAACGAACGGCAATTTTGGGCTGCCGAAACGGATAAAGCCGCTCAACAGATATATACCGCAATTAAAAATAAAAAACGCAAGGCTTATATTACCAAAAGATGGTGGCTGATAGCGAAACTGATGAAGGTTCTTCCCATGTTTATTTACAGGAAAATAGGTTAATTACCCAGGCAAACCTGCCTGGTAAACAAGCGGCAATATTTTGTTAAAGGTTTAACAGCATCTATATATTTTGGCATGGTATTGCATCGT
>JANOTW010000973.1:0-7911 GCA_031416575.1 Ferruginibacter sp. | reverse complement strand
CGCTAAAATGGTGATCCAATCCATTTTAACGACTCTCTTTAATTTAACACTGATAACCCTTATAATAAGTTGTATTGTTTGTTTTTAAAAGGAATGCTTTCTTATAAACCTCATTTAATTTCTTTATTCCTTGTTTCTATTTTTATTTAATACCTAAATGGTGCCAAATAACTAACTACCTGATTAACAATGATTTTATAAAGGTTTGACAATTCTTAAAGTCCATATTCCGGAAAATTATTTCTAAAATGGAACCTTAAAGGGAATCTATCAGAAAACCTCTTTCTTAGTTCAATTTGCCACCTCTTATTTATTCCATGGCTTTTGGAATTGAATAACCATAAAGTAACTTAAAAACGAAACCGGACTTTTCATGGAACTCGTTTCTTTGGGCACGGATTGATATTTATTGTTGGAGTTGGAGTATGTTTAGTCACATTTTTTTCACAATCAGCCTTCCCAACAAAGTAGCGTGGCGTTTTTTAGTATTTTTAAATAATAAACTATTTTTCCTCATGTTGAAGACTTATATGAAACGAATCATTTTATTGGCTTGCGTAATTTTATCCTGTAATTGCTGCTTGTTTGCCCAGGGCAATTTCAATTTAAAATTTAAAAATTCTGTTGTTTATGCAGGTATTGAGGTGGGCTCAAAGGGGGTGAAAATGAGTATCCTGGAGATTGGAAAAAATGCACTAAAAAATGGAGCTTTTTATGTACTAAAAGACACTTCTGTAAATACTGATTTTATTTCTTTTTCTCCTCCAACTTTCCAGGCAACATTAAATGGTTTGCACAATTTATATCTTTCGGCAATAAAGGATTTTAACATCCCATCCGACCGTATTTTTTCAGTAATCAGCAGTGGTGTAAAAATACAGGCCGAAAAAGAGAACAAAAAGAATTGGATTTCCAACCTGTCGGATTCATTTATTGTAAGAATTAATGAACGGGAAAGAAGGGTGCAGGTTGTTGATGTAATGGAAGAAGCAAGGCTAAGCCATCTTGGTATAGTGCCTGAATCAAGGCGCTACACCACATTTTTGATTGATATAGGAAGCGGTAATACCAAGGGAGGTTATTTCCCCGATGGCAATACGAAAGGGTTTAAACTTTTCCAGTTGAGCTGGGGTACAAAAAGTACAGCCAATGCAACAGAAATGCGATGTGAAAATGATAAGGGCGTGAAAAACTTTAATAAGCAGTTATACAGGGTATTGGCAGGCGGGATTAACACGGAAGTTATTTATGCGGTCAACGAAAGCGGGGCCTATAACATGAGCGATTATATCGCTTTTAGTGGTGGTATCGCCTGGTCAGTTGCTACCTTATTGTACCCTGAACTGATAGAAAATTCCGTGGTACCGGTTACGTATGGCGAATTGGAAAAATTTAATGAGATGCTGCTGAATAATTATGCCATGCTCTCCGATGCCATCATTGTTAAAACCATTATGGAAAAAGGAATTGATAAGGTGGCCATTTCAAAAGAAATAAAAAGAGTTCACCAGGTTTTCGATCAAAAATCCCTGATGGCCGGAACTGGGTTACTGCTCAAAATAATGCGCCAGTTTGAAGGAATTTATGAGAAAAAGCAATTTTACCTCGTTAAAAACGGACAGGTGGGATGGATATCTGCTTATGTAAACCAACAAGTTTCTAAGTAATATTCTTTAAATGTACTTGTACGCTCTTGATGATATTGAATGCATGATAATACTAAACCGGCCATGAGAGATTATAAATCTTCTTTATTAATCCTGATATCAGTATTATTGTTGATATCAGCCAGTCTTCTTTATACAGTCTTTTATCATTTCTATTTCAAAACACCTGTGCAGGCCTCTCCGGTTAAGCAAGTTAGTAAAGTCACGGCAGTAGCAATTAAGAGTTCCCCGGATTCATTACTGAAAACTTATGCGGCAACGATCAAAGATCTGGATCAGGGTTTTGATTCTACCTGGTATAATGCTGATTCATTAAAAAACAGCCTGGATACCAGGCTCAGTGAATTTTATAGGTTGCGAAATGAAATAAAGGCAGTTTTAAAAGATAGCGGCTTAAATGCTGATTTGAGGATAGCCCGGCAAAAAGTCCTTGGATTGCAGAAAGGAATTGAAGCGCTTCGCTATAGCAATATGGATGTGGAAAGAGAAAATAAAAGATTGAATTCATTATTAAATCAACTAAAGGATGATGAAAAAGTAATGAAGCAAAACCCTTTGAGCGATGGCATTGTAAACAAATCAACTATAAAAAACACTTCAACCGGAAATGTTTTTTTGTTATACGAATTGCGTTTTTCGGCCATACAAATGAATGATGATAAAGAGCAGGAAACCAATAAGACGGAACAGGCAGAAAAATTATTGGGTTCTTTCAGGGTTAAAAATAATGATATTCAAAACTCCACTGCGGAAATAATGGTGGTGGTATTGCAACCAGATGGAAAAGTAATGCAGAATTCTACCTGGGATGCCGGAACTTTTGAAACTTCAGAAGGGAAAAAAATATACTCAGGTAAGTTGAGCTTTGAATATAACCGGGGAGAATCAAAAAAGCTCTTGTTTTCATTAACTGCAGATAAATTCCAACAAGGCAATTATATGCTAAAGATTTACCACAACGGTAAGCTGATAGGGAAAATAGTTAAAACTTTATCATGATTAAAGGGAACCGGCAAACAAGTATAATCGTGTTTGGCCTCCATTGATTAGCAGTGATACTTCGTTTGATTTCACTAAAAGAAAATGGTGTTGAATAATGTCTGGGGTTTTTATTTTAAAAATAACTTGTAAGAACCCGTAATTTCAGCAGTGCCTTTTTTGTCCCACACTCTGAAATCTACAATAACGTAGTTCTTTTTATCATTTAGATCAGTCACCACTGCATTTAAGGTGATGTAACGGGCATCTCCGGGAGATACACCCGTTTCATCAAATGCCGCAAACAATTCTTCAGAATTTAGTATCTCCGAACCATCGCTAAGCTTAATTACCTGCTTACTTCCCGGATACACCCTGCCTTCTGTTTCAGTCCATCCGCCATCAATAATTAAAAGCATATTCACATTTTGGTTCAGTTCAACTTTATTTCCTTCCGGAACAAGGGTTTCATCATCAAAAACAAGATATGCTTCACTTAATTTAAAACCTTTATTTTTTAATTTGATCCCGTTTTTTATGAGATCATTTTCTGTAGTGATAGTAGCCGTTTTTTTTACCACCTGTTTTCTTTGAGCGAAAACAGAAATGCCGGAAAATAAAAGAATACTTAACAATAGTATTGTAGGAAGATTTAAAAGTTTCATTTAGGCTATTTATAAAATTTTGAACAAACAATAATATATTAATTAAACGCCAATATTTCGTTTTCATTGCATTTTTTTTGAGGCATAATTTGAAGGGCCTGTTTTGCCCCAGCCCCGCTGGCCGGCGGTGAGTACTTCTGCCAGTTCATTCACTGTGCCTGATAAACCACCAATATAACGCAATTAAAGTTCCCCAAAGGTATTCGGTACAAGAGGGCGATGCAACGATGCTCCACATAGCTTCTTAGCCCGGACAAAAAAGTATGGTTGTATAGAAGGGCGATGCAACCCTGCCTGACTGCGTCAAGCATACAGGGATGACCCCATGAAATTCTTTCGCCCGGGCAACAAAAAAAATATGCTTGAATGGAAGAGCCAGGCCTGATTGCGCAGGCAGACAGGAATGCGGCCACGCCTGAATGCGGCAAGCAAATAAGGAAGCCAGTTAGCGGCCCTTATGCCTGGAAAAAAAAACTAAAAAAGCATACGCTTAAAACCGTGAATGATAAGGAACACTGAAATTAAACCTGCTGTGCCTAAAATAAAGCAAGAGGGGGTGTTTATAAATTAAATTAAGGGAAATGATCATTCATGCAATTTTTTAAAAAACAAATTCCCTTTGGGCTTAATTAATTTACATAATTTCACTGCTGATTTAAATGTGATGATTTGTAGTGAAATTCCTACACGGAAAAAATTTTGAGCTACAAATGATCTGTAATCATCTTTGATTTACATTTATTCATTCCTCTGAAGCCAGTTACATGCCCAATTAAACATCCGGATTAATTCCGGAAACTAAACTATGAAAAGCCTCTGTTAAAAGAGGCCTTTTCTTTTAACAGGACACAAGAAACTGCTACAATTTATTTCCAATTCAATTGGTACAATATTTTGCAAGGCCCTTCCAACAACGAAGCTGTTTGCTATTGTATTTTTTCCAATTATATTTTAGAAGCCGTTTAAAAATGAAATGATCGTTTCCCATCTTGCGGTTGGTGTGGAAGCCATCTGTGGCAGACTGCCGTGGCCGATTTCCCTACCCGAAACTCCTAAGTTCAATATGTGGAAACTGGATTTGTTATAAATGGTACATGGATTGCAGTTGCAGTACCTTTGAATAAATGGTAATTTTATTTTTATGATGAATGAATATGATCTGTTGGCGTATTCAGAGTTAGCCGCATGGCAAAAGAAAATGATGCGCAGGCCTTCTCTTTTGAATAATCTTTCAAAAAAAATTCAAACAAAGATAAATAGCTGGATACCCGAAAAAGTACACAAGGCAATAACAGTTACTATTAAACAAATGATACGGGGCGTTTTATTCGGTGCGAAACATACCACTTCAAATGCTTTAATAAATGTGAATGTTAGCCTTGAGGAACGTGAAGAAGCCGTTCAGAAAAAAATAGATTGGTATAGAAATACGGCAGCGGTTGAAGGTGGTATTACCGGGGCGGGTGGCATACTACTCGGACTGGCTGATTTCCCGATTTTGATGGGGATTAAAATAAAATTATTATTTGAGATTGCCGCACTGTATGGTTTTGATGTAAATGATTATAAAGAAAGAGTTTACCTGCTCCATGTTTTCGAACTGGCTTTTTCCAGCGATGTACATCGAAAAAATATTTATATTAAAATGACCAATTGGGAGGAGAAGCGTAAAAATTTACCGGAAGATATTCACCAGTTTGACTGGAGAAATTTTCAGCAGGAATACAGGGATTATATTGACCTTGCGAAAATGGCCCAGTTGGTACCCGTGATAGGCGCACCGGTTGGAGTGCTGGTAAATTATCGCCTGATAAAAAAATTGGGTGTCACAGCGATAAATGCTTACAGGATGAGATTAATAAACCCATAACCTGCATGGAAAATAATTTTAATGCCAAAGAGATATTGATATATACCGATGGCAGTTGCCATACCCAAAAAAGAATAGGTGCCTGGGTTGCAATTCTGTTATTTGAGGGGGAAAAAATCATGTTGCAAGGCAATGAGACAAATACTAGCCATAACAGGATGGAATTAATGGCGGTAATTAAAGCGATTGAATATGTTGGCAATAATATGAATCAGGATATCGTTATGCGAATATTTACAGATAGCCAATACGTAATGGGCCTTCAGGCAAGGGAGGGTAAATTAGTTGCTGACAATTTTATTACCCAAAAAGGAAAGGAACTGCGAAACCCGGATCTGCTGAAAATATTGTTTAAGCTTTTAGCAAGCCATGTTGTTCATTTCAATAAGAT
Source organism: Ferruginibacter sp. (assembly GCA_031416575.1). Lineage (GTDB taxonomy): Bacteria > Bacteroidota > Bacteroidia > Chitinophagales > Chitinophagaceae > Ferruginibacter. The sequence continues at coordinate 2,340 of JANOTW010000973.1, read as the reverse complement.
CAAAGCGCATCAAAAAAAGGGCTACACTATTAATTATAATATAGTAGCGGATAAATTATCAAGAAGCATGGTGAGGGCGATTACTAATTGATAATTGATAATGGGATAATTGATAATTGATAATGAGATAATTGATAATATCTTCAATTCACGCTGGCATCAATTTACAGCCAGTCTCACAATATTAAAATATTATCCATTATCCATTATTCCATTATCCATTAAATATTATCCATTATCCATTATATAATTATCCATTAAAATCATATCATTTACCAAGCAGGTTCTGACAAATGATTTACATTTGCCGCATAATCTACAATAATATTACTTTATGAAAAAGCCAGTTAGTGTTCTCCTTATTCGTTTACTTCCCATATTATTTTTCCTTTACTGTTCCGGTTGCAACAACGCAGGTACAGCTAATGCTATAAAAGAAAAAGAAAAACCGGAAACAGGCCAATCCCAATCTGTGCCAAAAACCACAGCCGGTACAATTGATACTGCCGACTACAATAAAAAAATGCAGGCATTAAGTAATAACGATACTACTGGTAAATGGCCCGTTAAAACTCCATATCCATTGCCCGGGGCATTGTTGCCGTATAACAGGATCATTGCATTTTACGGAAATTTATATTCAAAGCGAATGGGTATTTTAGGTGAGCTGCCAAAAGATTCCATGTTGAAAAAATTACAGGCGGAAGTAGCCAATTGGCAGGCCGCCGATACATCCGTCAGGGCTATTCCCGCATTGCATTATGTAGCTGTTACAGCGCAGGGCATGCCTGGTAAAGACAAAAAACACCGCATGCGGATGCCCTTTCACCAGATAGATACATTAATGAATTGGGCGAAGCCAATCAATGCATTGGTTTTTGTTGACATACAGGTTGGGCATAGCACGGTGAAGGATGAAGTGGCTGCGCTGGAACAATACCTGAAATTACCCAATGTGCATTTAGGAATTGACCCGGAATTCTCCCTGAAAAATGGTGAGCGCCCCGGTACAAAAATCGGAAGTTTCAACTCAGGTGATATCAATGATGCCATTGATTTTTTAGCGGGCTTGGTTCGTAAAAACAACCTTCCGCCAAAAGTGCTGGTAGTACATCGTTTTACCCAGGGCATGGTAACAGGGTATGACAAAATAAAAACACCACCTGAAGTACAGATAGTGATGGATATGGATGGATTTGGTGATAAAATTCTAAAAAGATCTACTTACCTCAGATATATTTATAAAGAACCCGTGCAGTTTACTGGCTTTAAATTGTTTTATAAAAACGATAATAAGCCGAATACAAGTGGCATGTACACGCCGGAAGAGTTACTTAAATTTACCCCTAAGCCGATCTATATACAATATCAATAATTTCTTTATAGTTTACCCTGATCCATTTGATCCATGAAAAATAATCCATTTGCATGCTTTATGTTCCTGTTGTTATTGGCAGGCTGCTCCGCCGAACCCGGCAAGATAAAAAAAGGACAGGCAGATGCTATTCGGCCCGTCGGGAATGATACGCTTAAAAAATCTACGGCTAGCCTCGCTAACATACTTTCAAAAAGAGAAGTGCCTGTATTGTGCTATCATCATATCCGGAATATCCGTGCCGGGCAAAGTGAAAGCATGAAAAGCTATTCCGTAACGCCTGCCGCTTTTGCCGAACAAATGAAAGCTTTGTCCGATAGCGGCTATCAAACTATTTTACCCGGACAGTTGTACGAATATTTAGTGCATGACGGGGCATTGCCCCCCAAGCCTGTAATGCTCACCTTTGATGATACCGATGAAGAACAATATAGTTTAGGAGCTACGGAAATGAATAAATATGGTTTCAAGGGTGTGTATTTCATAATGACCATTGCTATCAACCGGCCCCGGTATATGAGCAGGGACCAGATCAAAAAATTATCAGACAGCGGGCATGTAATCGCCGGGCATACCTGGGATCATCACATGGTTACCAAATATGTGGGAGCAGATTGGGATACCCAGCTTGTAAAGCCTCAACGACAACTGGAAGCCATCACCGGTAAACCTGTAAAATATTTCGCCTATCCATTTGGTTTATGGAACCAGGCTGCTATTCCTGAAATAAAAAGCCGCGGGTACCAACTTGCATTTATCCTTTCCACCAAAAGAGATTCTACAGAACCACTATATACCATCAGGCGTATGATAGTTCCGGGCACATGGTCAACCAACGGCATGTTGAAAGCCATGAGATCAACTTTTAATAAATGATCCTTTAATCATTCAATTTTTTATGGGTGCATCCCAAATTGTCGCTACAGTTATCAGGACCGTGGTCGGTGGGACACCGACCACGGTGG
>JANOTW010000972.1:0-1564 GCA_031416575.1 Ferruginibacter sp. | reverse complement strand
CACATTGAGAAAGATAGCCCCATTCAAATATGAAGGGTCAGCACCTGTTGCTTTAAATGAGTGGATTACAATGAGGATAGAAGTGAATGGTGAAACGGCAGAAATGTTTATAAACAATATGAAATACTCTACTTTTATTGTTGATAAAATGCTCGGCAAAAATAAAAAAGGAGCAATCGGATTGTATGTGGACATTGGGACAATAGGATATTTCAGAGATTTAAAAGTAACAAAGAGAGCCTTGAAAGTAAAGCCGAAAGGTGGCGAGAAAGTAAACAACATTTAGCAGTTTTCCTTGTACGATGCACATGCCCACAACATTAAGAACAATAGCCGAAAGCCCCCAGCAAAAGCCCCCCATTAAAAAACTGTTAATGGGGGGCTTTTGGTTATTGTTTGTTGACCGGCGCCTAGCAGAGTGCCACTGCTCCTTTACTGTAGGCAATTAATAGCCAGTTGTGCCTCTTTAACTTGGTTGAAAAGAGTACAAATATAAAAACCGGCAGTATGCCCTTCCATTATTTGTTACCGTTTTTAAAATCCGCACCGGCTTGTAACATTATATTGCTGCAAGTGGGGTCATGACGTTGTAAGCTTCGGCTGTAGTTCGCTGTCAGCAGCAGTTCCGGCTGACGGTTTCAATTTGGCTTTTTGTTGTTATCTTTAACTTTTAAAACAATTTCGGGCATTGGTGCCGGGCAGACGGTTTTTCAAATGCCCCACCTGACAGCAATACCTGATCGTTGTAGGCTACTTTATAACCATATTTATTTAAGAGATTTACCATGTTGACAGATTTAGAAAAAGAAAAAATACGACTTGAGGAAACTTATAGAAATGAAGTGAAAGAGTTGTTGCAAAAAAAGGAAGCTAAAAAATCATTTTTTGATAAATTAATTTCCTTTTTAAATACTTCGTTGGGGCTTTGGTTACTATCAGCCATATTTGTTTCTGGAGGAATAAAATTATATGAGGACTATAAAGCAAACTCAGAAGATAAAAAGAAAACTAACGAGGCGATTGCTAAGTTAGACCTTGAAATAAGCTATCGCTATTCTCGACTTTTAGTGAATCTATATGAATTAACTGACAAAGATTCTGATTCAGCTAAGTTGTCTAACAAATATAATTCTGATGATGTAAAAAAGGTTGCATTAAGTTTAAAAAATTCAAACAACTCTATTGGCGATTATTTTTATCCAGAATATTCCAATTTAAGTTTATTGGCTTTGCTTGCAGAAGAAAAAAGGCATTTATCACTTTTGAATAAAGATGAAAAGGATTTGAATCAAGTGATAAACGACATTACTGGGCTTGAAGTTTTTTATGAAGTTCAAAAAGCAAGCTACTCCGATATACGAAAAATCGCAATTAGTATTGAAGACAAACTAATTTTGGACAGATGGAAAAATAACGGCTTCTATTTTTTAGACGGAAATGATTATAACCCGTTTCCATAACCGTAAAGAGCAGCCTACAACATTAAGAACAATAGCCGAAAGCCCCAGCAAAAGCCCCCCATTAAAAAACTGTTAATGGGGGGCTTTTGGTTATTGTTTGTTGA
>JANOTW010000971.1:0-1858 GCA_031416575.1 Ferruginibacter sp. | reverse complement strand
GGAGGCTTCACAACCATAGATCTCAGTACCGGATACAAGTTAAACCGAATGGTTTCCGTAAATCTAGGCATTACCAATTTGTTTAATACAAATCAAGTCGAGTTCGTAGGTTCTCCTTCAATTGGAAGATTAATCATGGTTGAGAGAAAAGTACATGTGCCGGATAGTAAATAACAAAAATGCAAATGAGGCAAGTCAATTAAACCCAAATTACGCATTAGCCTGAAATGTTTATTTTAGCCATTAAAATCCTAATGCGTAGCATTAGACAAATTATAGAGATGGAATTTGATATAAGCTATACTGGCAAAGAGATTACACCATGGGCGGAATGGTTTTTCTGAAACAAATGTTGCAAAAAACAGGCTTTAGGGAACTAATTGAACAAAATACAGACTTACCCCAATCGGGATCTAACAGAGGCTATAAAACCTCCACGATTATAGAAAGTTTTATCACAAGCATTTGGTGTGGGGCAAACAGATTTTTGCATACAGAAGTTACCCGTCATGACAGTGCATTGGGCAAAATATTTGATTGGAAAAACACTCCGGGACAAGATACCTACAAACGGTTTTTCAGCAAATTTACACAAGCAAAAAATCACCATGTCAGCGAATATTTTTATTCGTGGATTTTTGACAATTTTAAGTTTGATAATTTTACTTTAGATATTGATTCCTCAGTAATGACCCGGTATGGTGTTCAAGATGGAGCAAAAAAAGGATACAATCCAAGTAAAAAAGGAAGACCATCGCATCATCCATTAATTGCCTTTATTGCCGATGTAAAACTGGTAGCCAATATGTGGCTTCGAAGTGGTGACACTTCTTCGGCTAATAATTTTCTTGGATTTCTAGAAGACACTTTATCCAAATTAAAAAATAAAACAGTTAGTTTAATAAGATTAGACAGTGGCTTTTTTCAGTCAGATATTTTAGATTATATAGAATCTAAAACAATGGATTATGTAGTGGCAGCCAAGTTTACACAGCCCATACAAAGGCTGATAGCTGCAAGTAATAATTGGATTTTGTTAGATACAGGAATAGAAATTTGTGAACAGCTATACCAAAGTGATTCCTGGACAAGACCAAGACGGTTGATTATTGTAAGGCAAAAAATAAAAGACAGGCCAAAAGCCACGGGCAAACAATTAGGGCTGTTTGCAGAAGAAGAAATTTATAAAAATTACCGTTACTCTGCTTATGTAACCAACCTAAAACTTGCACCTGCAGAAATTTGGAGACTATACAGAGGAAGAGGCGATGCAGAAAACAGAATCAAAGAATTGAAATATGATTTTGGCTTTGACAGCTTCAACCTTAAAGATTTTTATGCCACCGAAGCTGCTCTAACTTTTGCTATGATTGCTTATAATTTAATGGCGCTGTTCAGAACATTTGTATTACAAGAAAAAACACAAAAAACATTATCAACATTGCGATACCGAACTTTTGCAATTGGGGCTTACTTCGAAAAAGTGAATAATAAGCTGGTTCTAAAAATAGCACTCAGCAAAAAAAGACGGGCTTGGTTTAGCGGACTTTGGAACTACGCCAAAGTCTTTGACTATCCTTTTGAACTTGCTATTGCGTAATCTGGGTTTAAATAAGTATTCGTCATAAATCTTTTTTTCATCTCCCTCAACGACATAAATAAATTTTGTTTTCCTTTCCTGGTAGCCCTTCATCATAGCGTCGTGAAAGGGATAATCTTCAAACTTCATATGATAGGAATCCGGCGCCTTTTCAATATCAGGGTTGGCCGCCCAAACTGTATTGGATAAGGTATCAAGATCAATTAAATTGATGATACACCAGTTGAGTGCAAAATCAAGTTTTGTCAGTTCTTTAAA
>JANOTW010000970.1:0-4466 GCA_031416575.1 Ferruginibacter sp. | reverse complement strand
ATAAGCGAAACATAAGGCCCCGGTTTATTTGGGCAATAGTACCCGGCATCGCATTCAGCATTTCAAGTTTTGGTTTTAATGGAAAATTTATCTGTTGTGTTCAGTCTTGAGTCCCGTAAAAGCCGAATATCGGTAGCATCATAAAATAGAAGTTTAATAAAGTCCACCGCGGCGTACGTGATATAAATTTCAGTTAATGGCCCCTTCAAAAAAAACAGGTTCACGGTTTACCCCAATATCAGCAGGGTTTTCGCCGCAGCGGTCTAAGCCTGCAATCAAATTATTCTTTGCTTTCCACCAATAAACCCGATGAATTCCTTATTATGAATTCCGTTTGCAATACCCGTGTCTCAAATTCCGTAACCGGCCTTTTACTTTCAATTATCCTTATCAATAATTCAGTAGCTACCTGGCCCATTTCAAATGCAGGCAGTCGTATCGTGGTTAGTGTGGGGTCAAGTAATTCAGGAATATTGGTATTACTAAAACCTACCACGGCAATATCATCCGGCACTTTCAGGTGCAGGTTTTTAATAGCGGTTAAAGATCCGGTGGTGATGCGGTCGCCTGCGGTTACAAAGGCATCCGGCTTTTGTTTTATTTTCAATAAATTATTCAGCGCCGCTTCAATTTCTTCCACTATCATTCCACCATGGCTGCAATACTTTACATATTTTTCATTAAAGGGTAAACCGTTTTCCAATAAGGCGTTTTTATACCCTTCCAACCTTTCTTTGGTAATGGATAAAAACGGGGCTGAGGTGATGTGGGCGATTTTTTTGTAACCATTGTTAATCAGGTGTACGGTTGCATCATAAGCAGCCTTGTAATTATCCGCAATTACTTTGTGGGTTATTATTTCATTGGTTACCCGGTCAAAAAAAACGATGGGTAATCCTTTTTCATGTAAATTGATGAAATGCGAAACATCCGTTGTTTCGCTCGAGAGAGAAACCAGTAAACCATCCACAGACCTGGAAGCAAGGTGCTGCACGTTTACCACTTCCCGCTCGTACGATTCGTGGCTTTGCGAAATAATAACATGATATCCCCTGTTATAAGCGATTGATTCGATGCCATTGATGGCCTGCGAAAAAAAGTTATTGGCAATTTCACAAACCACCACGCCTATTGAACTACTGCGTCTTTCCTTTAAACTCAACGCAATGGGGTTGGGGCGGTAATTTACTTTTTCAGCATATTCCAGTACCTGTTTTTTTGTATCCGAACTTATTTCATAACTACCCCGCAAAGCCCTTGAAACAGTAGAAGTGGATAGCCCCAGCGCTTTGCCAATATCTTTTATGGTAACAGGTTCAAATTTCATCGTTTGTAAAGGTCGTGGTTTGTCAGGTTATTATCAAGGAACCCATCAATATCGGGAACGATTGCGTAAAAAAATTATCGGGATGGCCATGAATAATGAAAAAATGTGATTAGCATTGGTGCCTGATTACACTTTGTACCTGATCGGATCATGCAAGGATCTATTCATCACGAATAACTAAGGTTTAAAAAAATGCTGTATGAACAAGTTAAGGCTGGTTTTAATTAATTGTTTTATTTCTCCCGTTATTTTATTGAGTCAATCTAAAGCCTTTAAGGGCGATGAGTTGGATGAACCCGTCAAGGCCGGGGGATACCCCAATTAAAAGAATTAAGGGGCAACCACAGTATTTAATCGCGTAATTTGTGTTTTATAATTTTAAATAAAATTTCATTTTCCCGATTGCCCATTAAAATATTTTTCAAAAATCAAACAAAAATAAATGCTATCATGAAAAATTCCCGTCGTCTTTTTATCAAGAAATCAGCCCTGGCAGGTGCCGGGGTGTTTGCAGCTCAAATGGGCTTCAGCGCTAAAAGTTATAACCGGATCATGGGCGCCAATGAAAGGGTAAGAGTTGGCGTAGTAGGTTTTTCGGACCGCCACCGGGGTTCCCATGTACCCTGTTTTATGAATCATTACAAGGAATTGAATTTTGACGTTGTCGCGGTCTCGGATATCTGGAATAAAAGAAGAGTAGATGGCGCCGCCTTATGGAAAGATAAAATGCAGCACGAAGTAACAGCCTGCAGAAACAACGAAGAGATGTATGATAAGAAATTAGTGGATGCCGTATTTGTCAGCACTGCGGATTTTCAGCATGCATTGCATGCAATGGAAGCGGTTAAGGCGGGTTGCGATGTTTATTGCGAAAAACCTTTTGCGGAAACCATGGCGGATAACCGTGCGGCATTCAAGGCCATTAAAGCCTCCGACAGGATTGTGCAGATTGGTTCGCAAAGAAGAAGTGGGGCCAACTATCATGTAGCGGAACAATTTATAAAATCCGGAAAGTTTGGCGCAATAACAATGGTTGAATTGACATGGAATGTAAATCAACCAATGAGATGGCGCAGGCCCGAAGATGTAGCGCAATTACTGGAAGCCGATACGGATTGGAAAAGATATTTGATGAACAGGCCATTTGAAGCATTTGATGCAAGAAAATATTTGGAGTTCCGTTTGTTCTGGCCTTATTCTTCCGGCTTACCCGGACAATGGATGAGCCATCAAATTGATACTGTACATTGGTTCACCGGATTGCAACATCCCCGCAGTGTAGTCGCCAATGGGGGTGTTTATATGTGGAAAGATGGAAGAAAAAATTGGGATACCCTCAATGCCGTATTTGACTATGGCCCTGTTAATGACCCTTCTACCGGTTTTCAGGTTACTTTCGGATCGCGTATGCATAATGGCGATGAAAGGCCTTCAGAAATATACTATTCAAATGGTGGGGAATTAAATCTCAACACTAACAAGGTTTCCCCTGTTGGCGGGCTAACGGAAAAAATGGCGGCGGCTGGAGGCATGAAACCTTTTTTGTTGCCGGAGTCAAGTTTATCGGTAGTGGAACCGGCGATAGTTTCCGCGAATACTGGTGGGGATAACCTTACGTCCAGTCATATACGTAACTGGATGGAATGTGTTAGAAGCCGCAAGCAGCCTAATGCCCCTATAGAAGCAGGATATAGCCATTCAATTGCTACCATCATGACGAATGCTGCGGTAATTACAGGCCAGAAAGCCATCTTTGATGATAAAACACAGGAAATAATGGTTGGTGGAAAACCTTTTCAGCCATTCAAATCTTACTAACCATAAATATATCGGCATGAAAAAAATACAAATAATGCACCCTATAAAATGTGTTGGCCTATCAATAGTTAGCCTGTTTTTTTCTACATTAGTATTCGCTCAAAAGGAAGTAAAGTTCGTTAAAAATGAAAAAGAACAAAAGATTGATGTAATGATTGACGGGAAATTTTTTACCGCTTATCTCTATAAAAATAATATTGATAAGCCTGTTTTGTTTCCGCTCCAAACAGCTTCCGGTATTACTGTTACCAGGGGTTTCCCGCTAAACCCCCGGCCAAATGAAAGAACGGACCATCCCCATCATATTGGAATGTGGTTTAACTACGGGGATGTTAACGGCCTTGATTTCTGGAATAATTCCGATGCCATAAAGGATGCCGATAAGCCAAAGTATGGCAGCATCCGTCATCAAAAAACAATTAAAACTGAAAACGGCCAGCGCCAGGGCACGCTGGTTGTTTCTTCCAATTGGATAGACAATAAAGGAAATGTACTGGTAAAGGAAGAGGTTACTTTTAACTTTAGCGGTGATGCGAATAGCCGTTCCATTACAAGGGTTTCCACCCTTACTGCTCAGCTAACCAAGGTTACCTTTAAAGACAATAAGGAAGGCATGCTGGGAATACGCGTAAGCCGGGAACTTGAAATACCATCTGAAAAAGCTGAAATTTTTACGGATGCGAAAGGTGTTCCTACAAAAGTAGCCGTATTAAATAATGAAGGTGTAACTGGTACGTTCCTCACCAGTGAAGGGAAAACCGGCAATGAAGTATGGGGCACCCGTGGAAAATGGTGCATGATGTATGGTAAAAAGAATGGGGAACCGGTTTCTATTGCTATAGTCGATCATCCCGGTAACCCTGGCTATCCCACCTATTGGCATGCCCGTGGATATGGCCTGTTTGCGGCCAATACACTTGGGCAGGAAGCCCTGAGTGGCGGTAAGGAAAAATTAAATTTCTCGCTTGAAGCGGGTAAATCAGTTACATTCCGGTACAAAGTAATAATCAGTAATGGTACTATTCCTACAGCCGTAGAATTAAATAAGGCAGCGGGGGCATTCTCCAAATTTTAAGTAAACCCACCAATTCTATAACGCTAATTAAAACGTAATTAAAGTTCCCCAATGGAATGCGGCACAAGAGTAGCCAAGGGTGCATTTCAAATTTTCGCTTCTGTTTTGAGGCTGTGGTCGGTGAGGACACCAATGCTATTAAAATAAGGCTTTGCCTGGTACATATTTTGGCATGATTCATTTCAAAAGATTGAATATATCGAATTGGTATGTACCTGCCAATTAAATCTACCGATAAATATAGCT
>JANOTW010000969.1:0-4210 GCA_031416575.1 Ferruginibacter sp. | reverse complement strand
GCTGGCTGGTGTCCACCAGCAAGGGGCAGCACGTCCGCTGCGGCGGATATTCCATCGGCCTCGGGAAGTCAAGCCTCCAAGGCTTGACTTCCCTATAGCGAAAATTTGAAATGCACCCCGTAAAGTTTCTTCAGGGTACATCCCAAATTGTTGCTTGTCTTTCGAAGCTTTGGACGGTGAGGCCACCGGCCACGGCGGGCGGGAGGCTTAACCTGATCAATGAGCAGTAATGGTTTTAAAAATGCTTCAATAAAATTAATCGCTCTTTTACAGCACCGGCTTATAATTATGGGGCTTGATTAATACGAAAAATAAATTTCAGTAGCCCCATAGCCATAAGATGGATGGTATTGGTTCACAAAAGATTTCACTTCCTTTTTTAACCGCAATATTTCATGTATCTCATCCCTTAATTTACCCACACCTACGCCATGGATGATAGTGAGTGATGGCTGGTAATGTGCAACTGCCAGGTCATAAAATTTTTCGAATTCCTTTAGTTGCAAAGTGAGTATTTCAAAATTACCGAGGTGTTTCCAACTATCGGTTAGTTTTTCAATATGCAGGTCAACAACCGACCGGGCCGGTGGTAAATTTTCTTTTACTTTACTTACATCATAAATACGGAAGCCTGCATTGCCCAGGCTGCTGAGATCCACTTTTTCTTCGTCAATTTTATCCGGGTATTTTTCAAATAACGGGTACGAAAAAGTAGGTACATTCTTTAATTGTATCTCTTCTATTCTTTTAAAAAGCTGCTTCGCTTTTAGTTTTAATGAAGTCTCATAATACGGCGCTTTCTTTTTATCTGGGATTACCAGCGAGAACTCTAATTCAAACCGGGGGTTATCGCTCATGTCTTCAAAATTTACATTGTGCAAATAAAAATCACTTAACGGCCCGATGGTATTTTTCAATTCAAAACTGCTTTCGCCCCCAAAAAATAAATTGTAGGTAAAGTTGTAAGCGGTTTCTGTTTGGTTGATAAGGAATACCTTTAATTTCTCCACCACATCATCATCAAAAACATCTTTATCGAATATGGGCATCAAGGCTATGAATACGCCATTATCCACTTTTATTTTGGGGCTTCCCTTTTCGGGCTTTACATTATCTATATAAATATTTTTCTTTTCAGCAACCCGTTTTTCGGAGAACATTTTAAAGTAAGGAAAATCTATCTGGTCCATATAGGCGGGAAAGCGGACACCCTTTACTTCTATCATTACCATTTTTTCATTCATGAGCTCTACTACCTTTCCTTCTTCATTGGTCAATAACACTATTATTTTATCGCCTTGTTGGTATTTCATATTCTTCCCACTTTGCTATTTATGATTAATGGCGCAAAGTTAAAGTAGTTTGGTACGTAAAAAAAAGGGGAAGGTTAGGATAATTTCATTGAACATCAGCCACGAAAACTTAACGCCTTTTTATGATGCCGGCCTTGCAGATGCAAACTATATATTTAATCCTATGCAATAACTATAACGTGGGAAAAAATCCCCATAGGTATACAGTACTCCCGATTCAAGTGTAACATCGGGATGCCGAAAGTCGGCAAGTACCCAAATAAACCGGGGCGGATGTTTCGCTAATTACAATGTAATCAAAGATCCCCAATGGTATTCAATACAATAGCCCGCCGTGTCGGGAAGGATGATCATTTAGCTTCTTAGCCTGGACAAAAAAGTATGGGGGTATAGACGGGTTTTAAATTACAAATAAAAATGTCTGAACTAAGATTTTTAAGATTGTTTTGATTAATTTGATTATTGTAATTTGATGATATGTGTGGTTGGTAATCCGTTCGTTCGTTCATCCGTAGAGACAAGGCATTGCCATGTCTCTACGCTGTTCCCAAAATCATTTAAATCAAAAAATCCTAAAAATCATAGCTCAGACGACCCTTGCCGGGACAGGGCCTTTTTTATGATGCCGACTCCTATACATGCGAACTAAATACATTTTACTATTCAGACAACATAACGTGGGAAAAGATCCCCATAGGTATACAGTACAAGAGGGCGATGCAAGGATGGTCACCATAGCTTCTTAGCCCGGACAAAAAAAACATGGTAGAATAATGGGGCTACACAACGATGCTTAATTGAAAAACAAATGCCCGGTAAAAAAAAATTTTTAAGAAGCGAGTTTACTTTTTCTATAGCCATACAAAAGATAGATCACCACTCCTATGGCCAGCCAGCCAAGAAACCATGCCCAGTTGCTTTTAGTCATGCCCGTGAGCAGGTACATGCAGGTGATAAGGCCCATCAGCGGTATCAGTGAATATTTTTTTATAAATGTAATGATGGAAAGCGCCACCGCAAATGCCCAAAAAATGATCAGTGAAATATTGGGTGTGGCTGCATCCATGAAACTAATTTTTCCTTTTGCATAATCAGCATTTCCGCTGAAATCAAAACTAAACATATCGGCAAAATAGCTTTTTGAAAAACTGGTAGCCAACACCATTGCACCAAATATAATGATTGGAAAAATAAACCGTCCGTTGATATAAGGAAGATGAAATTTACCTGCCTGCTTTTCCTTTTGTGGTATCAATAATACGCCCCCGCAAACCAATACAAATGCGAATAAAGTGGCTATACTGGTGAAGTCGAGCACGAATGTTTTATCGGTAAATAAAATAGGAATACCTACCACCAAGCCTGTAACGATGGTAGCAAAGGAAGGTGTCTTATATTTTTTATGAATTTTTTGAAATACAGGTGGCATCAACCCATCCCGGCTCATGCTCATCCAGATACGCGGCTGGCCCATTTGAAAAACCAGCAACACACTCGTCATGGCAACTACTGCGGCAATGGCTACAAAGAACTGCATCCAGCCTACATCCAGATTTTGTTTTTCAAAAATAAAAGCAAGCGGATCGCCAACGCCTTCAAAGTTTCGGTAATTAACCGCACCGGTTAAAACAAGCGTGAGCAAAATATAAACGATGGTACAGATGACCAGTGAAAGGATCATTCCCCTTGGCAGGTCACGCTGCGGGTTTTTACTTTCTTCGGCCAGCACACTTACCGCATCAAAACCAATATAGGCAAAGAATACACCGCTCACTGCCGCCATTACCCCGCTAAAACCATTGGGCATAAAAGCTTTTACGCCTTCATCATTGGCAGGTGTCCAGTTGAAGGTAAGCCCGTTAGAAAAAACAAGCCAGCCGCCTACCAATATCACCAGGGATACCACAATCATTTTGAGTACCACCATTACATTGCTAAAGTTGCGGCTTTCCCTAATACCCCGGTAAACCAGTATAGTGATCAGTATGTTAATGACAAATGCGGGCAGGTCAAAAATGATCCGCAGGCTTCCGGTCATGGGCGCATTGTTCCAGGCATCCAGTACATCTTTATTAGTACTTCCATCCGCCAGCGCATCTTTTACTTCCATATAACTGGTACACAGGTACTGGGGAATATGCACGTTGATCTTCTCCAGAAAGGAAGTAAAATAATCGCTCCAGCTATAGGCCACGTAAATATTGCCGATAGAATATTCCATGATCAGCGCCCAGCCAATGACCCATGCGAACAGTTCGCCAAAAGAAGCATACGCATAAGTGTAAGCGCTGCCGGCCACTGGTATGCGGCTTGCAAACTCGGAATAACATAGAGCGGTAAAAGCACATGCAATGGCCGTAATAATAAATAAGATCACTACTCCCGGACCGCCATGAAACACAGCCCCACCCAAACTACTGAAACTACCTGCGCCCAAAATAGCCGCTATACCAAAGAAGGTAAGATCACGCATAGAGAGTACCCGCTTTAATCCTCCACCACCATGGGTATCATCGCTGCCTTCGGCTAAAATACTTGCAATCTTTTTTGTTCGGAATAATGATTTGGACATGTTGGCGTTGGGTTTATGAACAAGGAAATTAAATAAAATTTTTTAGTGATTATTAATTGAGTGGGAAAGATGTTTGCATACAATGTTTCTTTTTGTTGCCGGGCTGTGAAGCTACGGGTCTCGTCGTAAGACGAGATTGTGTGTCTCTCACTTGTACCGCATACCATTGAGGAACTTTAATTGTGTTATGATGAGCTATAACCAAAAGAAGTGGGTTATTTAAATATTTTGATCAAGCTAAATGATTGCACATAAGCTTTCAAAATTATTTTAATTAGAATTGAAATACATGTGTCACAGCATTTGACATTTTTTTCGCAATGGA
>JANOTW010000968.1:0-4255 GCA_031416575.1 Ferruginibacter sp. | reverse complement strand
AGGCGGAGGTACATGAGTTACGCCGTAAGTTGCGTTGGTTATGTATTTACCCACAGGCGGTTCGTGGCGCTATACAATTAGAAAAAAACAAAACCGCCCTTAAGCATTTAACAAAGTATTGCACCAAAGAAATCACCACTTCCCCTTTTAATAAAATGCCGGATGTGGCGGGGGCTAATCATGTATTGCTTTTGGAGCAGCATTATCTTTTTGCATTGAGCTGGCTAATTGAGGAACTTGGGAAATTAAAGGATAACGGATTACACATTATCGCCGTAAAAGAAGCGCTGCTGCAAACATCTGCCGCCATCACCGAAGAGGAGGCGTTAAAGAAAACATACCAAATGCTGGGCAAACAACAACCAAAATTGAATGAACTATTAGACAAAGCCGGCAATATCTGCAAAGTGTTTTTTAAAGAACAGAACCTGGAACATTTGGTAATGGGTGTCCATGCGGTAAAATAATTATTCCCGCTTTAATTTAATCAACAGTGAGTGAAATTAATTTGGCAAAGTGCTTTTCTTGTAATTACTTTGTAATCACAATTTAATTTTATGGACATTTCAGTAATATCAATCGGGAATTCTAAAGGAATTCGTTTGACCAAGACTTTAATTGAAAAATACAACATTAAAGATACTGTTGAATTAATTCTGGAAAAGGAATATATAATTATAAAACCTAAGACTATTCCCAGAAAAGGTTGGGAAAAATCGTTTAAAAAAATGCATGAAAATGGTGATGACCAACTTTTGGTGGCGGATGTTTTTGAAGACGAAAATTTTGAGGAGTGGAGTTAAGGCAATATCAAATTGTTTTGGTCAACCTTGACCCTACAATTGGCAGCGAGATGAACAAGACTCGTCCTTGCGTAATTATTTCTCCCGCTGAAATGAATAAGTATCTTCAGACTATTGTAATTGCCCCAATTACAAATAGTTCTAAACCCTATCCTACAAGAATTGAAATTAAGCATAGCAAAACCAGCGGTTGGATAGTTCTTGACCAAATTCGGACTATTGACAGAAATCGAATAATTAAAATGTTTGAAGTTTTATCGGACAAAGAGATCAATCATGTCAAGGCGATAATTAAGGAAATATATGTTGACTAATAGGTGTCCTTTTATATATGGATTAACGTTGCTCTAAACGTAACGTGTGTAAAGCTCCGCAATGGTATTTAGTACAAGAGTACCCAAATAAGATCGGCTGATGTTTCGCTAATTACAACTCCAAAATTTAAAGGTCATTTATTTTCAAAGGACGAACTGTTTTTTAAAGGGAGGCATAATTTGAAGACCCTGTTTTGCCCCCGGCCCTCCCGATGGACCGGGACAGGCTTTCCCGAAAAATCGGCATGTTCCAAAAGGGGAGATATTCTACCAGTTCATAAACTGCGCCTGATGAACCGCCCAGTATAACGCAATTAAAGTTCCCAAATGGTATTCAGTACAAGAGGGCGATGCAACGATGATCCACATAGCTTCTTAGCCCGGACAAAAAAAATAGGGTTGAATGGAAGGCGGCCCCTCAGAATACTTGGGGGGCAAGTGC
Organism: Ferruginibacter sp.; assembly: GCA_031416575.1. Taxonomy (GTDB): domain Bacteria; phylum Bacteroidota; class Bacteroidia; order Chitinophagales; family Chitinophagaceae; genus Ferruginibacter. Next base: position 2,696 of record JANOTW010000968.1, on the reverse strand, counting down.
AAAAATGTTTATTAAGGGATCTGATGCTTAGGCGAAAAAAATAAATTTTGAAATCCCGATTATTTCGGGACAAGCATGAACTTTATACCGCGAAAGGTAAAGAGCCGTGAATATGTAAAAAAAATTTATTCAAAAAAAAGCCCCAATTTTCATTGGGGCTTTTTTTATGCTCTTTGTTTTGCAGGCGCTTTTTTGTTTTCTTTCTTTAATGCGGTTTCAATCGCCTTGCTTAATTCTTCGTACGTTACCTTACCGGTAAAGCGCTCACCATTTACAAAAAAGGTGGGAACGTCTTTAACACCCCTGTTGATGCCTTCCCTCATATCACCTTGTACCTGCCAGCCATAAGTGGCATTTACCAGCTCATCCAGGAAACGTTTGTTTTGCACGCCGGCTTCCCTGCTGTGCAGCTTTAAACTGGTAGTACCCAGGTTGCGGCGGTTGGCGAATAAAATATTGTGCATCTCCCAAAACTTGCCATTTTGAGCGGTAGCTACCGCCGCTTCACCTGCTTTTAAACTGCGCTGGTGTATATTGGTCATTGGGAAATGGCGAAAATTAAATCTAACTTTTCCATCATATTCTTCCAATATTTGCTTCACCACTTCGTTTGCGTTTGCGCAAACTTCGCTTTCATATTCTCCAAATTCTTCTAATGTAACGGGCGCATCAATATTACCCACAAATACATCTCTTGGTTCAATAATTTCTACAATCTCTTTCTTAAATGCCATAATTAATTGTTTTTTTAATGTGTATGCCTGAAGCAGGCATTATTGCCAAACCTCTATTATAATAACCATTCTAAAAAGAAATGGTTGTAAATAATTAACAATATCTATCCGCTTATAAAAAGTGGGTGAAAGGCTTGAAGGTACTGTTTTTTGCTCTTTTTCCCATAACTTAACCGAAGTTTTTCCTCCACAGCTTATCCACATATTTGATAATCAACTTGTTAAATTTTATTATTAAAAACCTTTTAAGTTACCATTAACAATTATCCTGCTACATTTTCCATTTTCCTGCCCGTTGGGCTTTCATTTCTGAAAACCACATTTCCATCAAATACATCCACCAAAACTGGAATTGATTTATCAATATCACCCGCCAATATCCTTCTGCTTAACTGGTTCACGATTTCTTTTTGAATTAACCTTTTTAAGGGCCTTGCCCCAAATTGAGGGTCATAACCATTTTCCGAGAGGAATTCCAACACATACTCACTAAATTGCAATTGAATACCCGATTGCGCCACTAATTGCTTCAATCCCTGCAATTGTATATCAATGATGCCTTTTATTTCCTTCTTCATCAATGGCTGAAACATGATCACTTCATCAATCCTGTTTAAAAACTCAGGGCGTATCGTCTGGCGCAACAAAACCATTACTTCAGCTTTCGTGCTTTCCACCACTTCATCCTTATTTTTCTCCGTCACCTTTTCAAAATTTTCCTGAATTATATGGCTTCCCATATTACTGGTCATAATGACGATGGTATTTTTGAAATTCACTACCCTGCCCTTATTATCCGTCAATCGTCCATCGTCCAGCACCTGCAACAAAATATTAAATACATCCGGGTGGGCTTTTTCAATTTCATCCAATAAAACCACGCTATACGGTTTACGCCTTACCGCTTCGGTTAATTGCCCGCCTTCATCGTAACCCACATACCCGGGAGGGGCGCCTACCAACCGGCTTACCGAATGTTTTTCCTGATATTCACTCATGTCAATCCTCGTCATCATTCCATCATCATCAAACAAATACTCAGCCAACGCCTTGGCAAGTTCTGTTTTACCCACCCCGGTAGTACCCAGAAAGATAAAAGAACCGATGGGTTTTTTAGGATCCTGCAACCCCGCCCTGCTCCTGCGGATGGCATCACTTACCGCCTCAATCGCTTCATCCTGCCCTACTACCCTTTTGTGCAATTCTTCTTCTAGTTGTAAAAGCTTTTCTTTTTCGCTTTGCAGCATTTTCATTACGGGTATGCCGGTAGCCTTAGCTACGTTTGCCGCAATATCCTCGGCATCCACTTCTTCTTTTAGCAAACGTTTTTCACTAATGTCATCCAGCAATTTGGTTTGCTCTTCTATAATTTTCTCCTGCTCCTGCACCTTGCCGTAACGGATTTCGGCTACTTTTCCATAATCACCTACCCGTTCCGCCTTTTCCGCGGCCGCTTTTAAATTCTCTATTTCCGCTTTAGCGCTTTGTATTTTTTCCACCACTTCTTTCTCCTGTTGCCATTTGGCTTTAAACGTATCTCTTTGAACGGAAAGGTTGGATATTTCAGTATTCAATTCCCTCAACTTCGCTTCATCGCTTTCCCTTTTAATAGCTTCCCGTTCAATTTCCAACTGGCGGATCTGCCTTTCCAGCTTATCCAATTCCTCCGGCATGGAATTCATCTCCAGCCGAAGTTTGGCCGCACTTTCATCAATCAAGTCAATCGCTTTATCCGGTAAAAAACGGTCGGTAATATAACGGTGGGATAACTCAACCGCCGCGATGATCGCCTCATCCTAAATACGCACATGATGATAGGTTTCATAACGGTCCTTTAATCCCCGCAGGATAGAAACCTATCATCATGTGCGTATTAAAGATGAGGCGATCATCGCGGCGGTTGAGTTATCCCACCGGTATATTACCGACCGTTTTTTACCGGATAAGCGATGGACTTAATTG
>JANOTW010000967.1:0-6956 GCA_031416575.1 Ferruginibacter sp. | reverse complement strand
TAAAATAAAAAGTGTAATAAAAGAATAATTACCGTATAAACAAGTTTATTTGAAACTAATCAATAAGTGATCTTTTGTAATAAATAAGATTATAAATGATATTTTGAAATGGCCGGGAAAATGATGAAAATATTTCTAATTAAGACTATTTAATTAAGATGATTAAAGATAATATAAACCGATCTGAAATTGGATCAAAAATCACTACTAAAAAGTTGGTTACTTTTGATATTTTTGACACCCTTTTAACAAGGATGGTATGTTCCCCAATAGCAGTTTTCTATTTTGTAGGTAAATCTGCAATTAATGAAAATCTGGTTTCCTGTTCTCCGGGAAATTATATTCAATTAAGGCGGGAAGCGGAAAGGCTTTCCCGCATAGGGCATCCGGATGGGGAAATTGATGATAACCGGATATTTAAGTTTTTCACCCATTTATTAGGAGTAAGTGAAGAAGTAGGTAAGAGGTTAAGGGAACTTGAAATAGAATGGGAGTCAAAGTTTTTAATTCCTGTACCAGGCGCTCATGAACTGTTGATGAAACACAGGAATAAAGGAGATCAAATTGCTTTTGTATCGGATATGTATTGGACAAAAGAAATACTGATTGACTTTTTGAAGGCACATGACTTTTGGAGAGATGATGATCAACTATGGGTTTCTTCTGAACACGGTGCTTCCAAGGCAAGTAGTAAACTTTTTGAAAAAGTGTTAAAACATAACCAGATTATTAAGGTATCTGAAGTTCATCATTATGGCAATAATAAAGAAGCAGACAATGATGGGGCGATTAAGGCGGGCCTTTCTTCTACCTTATTGTTAAAAGGAAACCCTACACGATATGAAAACTTATTGGAAAGGTTTAGTGAAAGTTCCGGGGGATTGACTTCCTTGCTATCAGGCGCAGGGCGTCTATTAAGGATGAAGTATTCGGAGGCTTCATTTAAGAATGCAGGAATTGCGAGAATAGTAGGCAATGTGGCTGGTCCGTGTTTTACACTTTATGTAATGTGGTTATTACGCTCCGCTAAAGCTGAGGGCGTTAAACATCTTTACTTTGTTTCACGTGATGGGTATGTCCCCTTCAAAATTGCAGAAAAAATTAGTGGGGCAATAGCGCCTGGAATAAAAATTTCATATCTCTATGGTAGTCGTCAGGCATGGCATATCGCTGGTTTATTTGAATTCGATGAGAATACATTTTACTGGCTTTTTGGTCCTTCCGATGGAGCGACTGCCGCATCTGTTATGAAAAGGGCAGGAATTGAATGGGAAGAATTATGTAAGATAATTCCTGGGATCAATGAAAAAATTAATAACCCTCATTCAGAAATTCAGCCAAAAGAAATGGACTTTTTAAAATCACTAATTCTTTCAAATAAAATACTACAGGAAAGAATTTTGAATGAAGCTAAAAGCCGTAGGGAGTTATTGCTAGGGTACCTTGATCAGGAAGGGTTTAATCCAAATGAAAAAAGTGGAATGGTTGAAATTGGATGGGGGGCAAGAACAAGAATGTCATTTGAAAGAGCGATTGGAATTGAAAATTCAAGGCATCTTCATTGGTTTTATCTTGGTTTGGGGGCCGAAGCTAAAGTACATGACCCGGAAAGAATCCATACATTTCTTTACGGGCCACTACTAAAGTTTACAGGTATAGAACAATTACCTGTAATTGCGGAAAGTTTTTGTTTAGCCCCTCATGGCTCGGTGCTCGGTTTTTCAAGAAAAAATGAAAAAGTTATGCCAATTTTCAAGGAAGGAATTGAAGCAAAGCTGGAAGAATGGGGCCGTTCATTTTATTTAAGCGCCTTAAATGAATATTGCGATAATCTTCCTGTTACGATAATTGATAATAATCCTGGATTTGATTTAAGAAGCCCCGCATATTTTCTATTGAAAGAATTTTCAGAGAAACCTGGCCGGGAGGATGCACTTATTTGGGGTAATATACCCTTTGAACATGATCAATCCGGTTCAATAACCTATACGCTTGCACCAAAATCAAAATTAAATTACAGGTCAATTAAAGAAGCAATCATTTTTGGAACTTTATCAAAAGCAGCCGGAGGCGGACAAGTAGGGGCCTGGGGTGCGGGGGCCTGGTCATTAAGAAGCACTAAAGTTTTTCCTTTATTTATTTTTGTCTTTATCGGACATATGAGAGTAAATGGAAAAAGTGAAATAATGAGAGTGCTTTCAGAAACAAAATCTTACCTGAAAAGAGTGCTAAGGATTCAATAAATTAATGGAAATATCCCCTCAGACGTTTAAAAGGGTAATGGAGTTGTAATAGAAATTGTTTGTAAGGGGAAAATAATTAAAATTGATAAACTTTAAATGTACCCTCCCCAAAAGTGGTGGTTTTTAGCAATTGACAATTCCAATTTATACTTTACAAGGGATAAAAACGGGAGAAAAAATTTTTGTCCAGGCAGTGAAGCAATGTGCATCACCGTTGCATCGCCCTCTTGTACTTAATACCATTGGGCTCCCGATGCATCGGGATTAAATTAATTCCTGAGCGTATTTTATTTGGTTATTGTGCAAAATAAATATCACTAATTTATCTCTTGCGCAGTATAAAACGAAACTTGTACTTGGTATTATTGGAAGCTGACTGAACTAAAATCAAAGTCTATTCTTTGGGCCGCCTATCCACGGGTTTGGTATAGCAATTAATTTATTTTCATATCAATACCATTTTAAAAAGGCACTCCTATTTGAAGTATTGTAAAATTGGCATTCCCTCTTTATCTGGTATCTTTATATTTCATGATTGTTTATTTTGTAGGGTTAATTATGTATTATGTATATTGTTCTTTAAAAATAATGTAGGTTAATTCAGCGGAAAGTTTACAAATTTTAATATTTGTATTAAATCAATCAAATTGAGGTAATCATTCAGCAATAAAACAATACATTTTCATTTATGTCATCTGCTATTTGCACATTATTTGAAGGTCATTATCATTTCGGATTAGCGGCCTTGACCAACTCATTATATAGAGAGGGATTTAGAGGGGCGATCTATGCTGGTTACCGTGGAGATCTCCCTCCCTGGGCTTCCTATGCAAAGGAAAATTCTTCCCTGCAATGGAAGGATAGCAGAACATTCGAGGTAGCGGAGGGGCTTCAACTCCATTTTCTGCCGGTTGTTACTGATAATCACCTTACCAATTACAAACCGGATTTTATGCTCCGGCTTTGGGATGGCCCGGCTGTTAATGCGAAAAGAATGTTTTATTTTGACCCTGATATTGTAATTGTTCGTTCGTGGTTGATGTTTGAGGAATGGGTAAATTGTGGTGTGGCATTAAGCGAAGATGTAAATTCCCCCTTATCAAAACAACATCCCCGTAGGGTTGCATGGCGCCGCTATTTCGGCGACAATGGGATTTCACTTAATTTCAAAAATATTATTTATGTTAACGGGGGATTTATAGGTTTGAATTTGGAAGACCGGAGTTTCCTGGAGCTTTGGAAAAAAATTCAGGAAAAGATGGCCCCTATTATAGGCGGTTTGGACCAGTCGATTTTTGGTAACGGTTACCTGGCCTTAGAAAAGGCGGGTGGGCCGTTTATGCCTTTTTCAAAAACGGATCAGGATGCTTTAAATGCAACGATTGAAGCTTTTGATCAGGAAATCAGCTTCATTGGTAAAGAAGGAATGGGATTTGAAAATGGCTTTATTCTAATGCATCATGCACTCGGAAGCCCCAAGCCCTGGAAATGGAAGCCTTTCAGTCAGTCATTAGGTGGGCGACCGCCCCGAAGGGTAGATATTGAATACTTTAGGTCAGCGGGAGGCCCGATTAGGGCGATATCCGGAAGTGTGGTTTCCCGAAATAAACTTGCTATGAAAATAACTACGGCTATCGGCCGGTTTTACAAAAAAAATTAAGCGGCTTAATTTCCCTCCTGATAAATCTTTCACTTATACTGCGCAAGGGATAAATTAGTGATATTTTGTTTTGTTCAATAAGCAAATAAAAAAGGCTCAAGATTAATTTAATCCCGATGCATCGGGAGCCCAAAGGTATTTAGTACAAGTAACCCAAATAAGCCGCGGCCGATTTTTCGCTTATAACAACTTCCAAAATTTAAGTCATTGATTTTCAATGGAAAAATTTTGGGTTGTATAGGAGAGGGTGATGTAACGATGATAACCATTGCTTCACTGCCTGGACATAAAAAAATCTTGCTCACGTTTTTATCCCTTGTGCAGTATAATAATGCGATAAATTTACCATTCGAATTTCCCTTCATTGCAAAGTTGTTTTATAGTAGCAGAAAAATAGTATGGTCAGGCAAATTAATTTGTAGCACAAATGGAAAAGTGCAAGTAACATGAGAATTGTTTTTCTCTGTGGCTCTTTAGAACCTGGCCGTGATGGGGTGGGAGATTACACCCGAAGGCTAGCAGGTGAATTAATCAGGCAGGGCCACCAGGCTGGTATTGTAGCGTTAAATGATCAGCATACCACAGACGAGTTCAATGGTGCACAGGAATCAGATGGTATAACAATACCGGTTCTTCGCCTTCCTTCACATTGGCTTCTCGTTCAGCGTTTTCAGCGAGCCAGCTTATGGATTGATGATTTCAGTCCTGAATGGCTTAGTCTTCAGTTTGTGCCATTTTCCTTCCATCCCAAAGGGCTGGCTTTTGGAATGGGCAAGTTGCTTGGCAGGATTGGTAAAGGAAGACGCTGGCATCTTATGGTGCATGAGTTATGGGTAGGTATGGATAAGGAATCACCAATAAAATTTGTTTACTGGGGTTGGCTTCAAAGGCAATTGATCAAATCCTTGATTATAAAATTGAAGCCCGCAGTTATTCACACACAAACCAAACTCTACATCAAACTGCTGGAAAAGATTGGTTTCAAACCTCAACACCTGCCTTTATTTGGAAATATTTCTGTAACATCAAATTCGGGTAAAAATTATAATCAGCGAATAGAAAATAATGATTCCAGCCAAATAATTTCATTTGTTGTTTTTGGTGGTATTCATCCCAATGCACCTATAGGCCAATTGGCGAAAGAACTAAAAAGTTTCAGCAACAATAAAGGAATAAAAGTAATTCTTAAAATGATCGGTCGTTGTGGACCTGAACAATTACGTTGGGAGGCAGAATGTAAAGCTGCAGGTTTACAAGTAGAATTATTGGGAGAGCAATCACAGGAATATGTTTCAGAAGTATTAAGCAGTTCCTCTTTTGGCATTTCCACCACGCCAGCTTCATTGATAGAAAAAAGCGGTTCAGTTGCCGCAATGCGGGAACACGGGTTGACTATTTTATGTATTTCCCGAACCTGGCATCCCCGTGGCATTAACGAGTTTGAACTTCCACCCGGAGTTGTAAATTATAATCAGGGGGAAATCCATGACTTTATATATGGTAACCATAAGCCTTACTTAGTTAATAATATTTCAGCAATCACCCGGCAATTTGTAAATAACCTTTTATTAAGCGTTTAGTATGGCAAGTTTTAATTACCTATGGGCTAACCGTGCAAAATTCCCGACAGGCTCCAATAATTTTTTCCGGTCTTGGGGGAAACGGCTGCTTTCTTTCCCCGAGCTTTTGCGTAGGAACCTTCGTAGAAATAAACTAATAAATAATGGGGCGATTATACATGAAACCGCGGAAATTGGTGAAGTAAACATCGCTGGCGGGTTCAGGTTTTTGTCAATTGGCCGGGAAACTTTTTTGGGACGGGTTACATTAAATATCCACGATGAAGTAATAATTGGCAATAGGGTTTGCATTAATGATGGTGTTGAAATTTTAACAGCATCCCACGACGTGGGAGATCAAAACTGGAAAGAGATAAAAGCAAAAATTATTATTGAAGATTATGCATGGATAGGAACAGGTGCCATGATATTGCCAGGGGTTACCATTGGGCGTGGGGCCGTAGTAGGGGCAAGGGCTGTGGTAAGTAAATCTGTTGTAGCAGGCGCTATCGTTGTAGGCAACCCTGCAAAAACCATTAACCGGACCAGGTGTACCGAATTGAATTATAACCCGTGTGAATTCCTGGCGGCTAACCGTGCCTGGTTGGTTGGGTAAGTAAAAAATGTAATAAGCTTTTTTAAAACTAATGAAATTAATAATATACCATCCCCAGGGAAATGCAAATGTGAGGGAATCGGCCATTGGTTTTGCAGAGGCAAACCTGCTTGCGGAATTCCATACTTCCATCGCATGTTTTCGTGGGACTTTTCTTGATTCAATTGCCGGCATTGGTTATCTTTCCGAAATCCGCCGCCGCCGGTTGCATTCGTCATTAAAACCATTTACCCATACCTCTCCAGTAATAGAAATGGGCCGTCTTATTTCATCAAGGGCAGGGTTTCATAAGCTTACGAAACAGGAAACAGGAAGGTTTAGTGTGCAGGCAGTTACCCGTAAATTGGATAAAAAAGTAGCTTCGGTTTTAAAAAATGTTATCGAAGATGGTGTAGATGCCGTGTACGCATACGAAGATGGGGCTGTTTTCTCATTCCAGGAAGCCAAAAGGCTTGGGCTCTTACGTTTTTATGATTTGCCCACTGGTTATTGGAGGGCAAAGCAAAGGATACTGGAAGAAGAAAAAAAACGCTTCCCTGAATGGCAATCTACTATTACCGGCCTGTACGATTCAAAAGACAAACTGGCCTGTAAAGATGAAGAAATAAGAATGGCTGATCGAATTTTCGTAGCAAGTCAATTTACAGCATCTACTTTACAGGATTTTCCTGGAACACTTCCTCCGGTTGAGGTAATTCCTTACGGATTCCCAACTGTGGGCCTGGCTCGTGATTATGTTGCAAATACCAGTCAGTTACCCATCAAACTGCTATTTGTTGGAAGCCTCTCGCAACAAAAAGGGATAGCTAATCTTTTTAATGCCGTAAATGCAATAGGGCGCAGTGTTAGTTTAACCTTGGTAGGGCGAAAAGCGAATG